>CBDTWX010000048.1:0-17107 GCA_965364305.1 uncultured Thermoanaerobaculia bacterium | reverse complement strand
TTCCGCCAACCTCGCCGAGGGCCACGGAAGGTTCGGAAGAGACCGCACCCACCACGACCGTGACGGTGCCAGGCACCGTCGAAGATGTGTCATTCTCGCTGTCCTGTTTCATTTTCGGCGGTGCCTGGCACCGTCTCGGACAATATGAATTGCCCGAGCCGCCAGCGCCTTGCAGCTCTTCGACGAGGTCCGCGCGATGATCTAGCCCGTACTTCTCACCAGGTTTCGTGACGAGGGCGGCGAAGCGCAAGTATCCGTTGGGTTTGTCGTGAATCGGGCGACGCCGTCGTAGTTGCGCTACGTCAAGGAGCACGATGTGCGACAAGCACGACGGGACGCCGTGATTCGCCGTCCGTAGTAGACGCCTGGTGAGAAGTACGGGCTAGCGGCTGCTCCATCCGATCTCGTCAAGAGATCGCCAGGTGCGGACGCCGTCACGGATTCTGCCGCTCCTATGCAACAGCGGAGTTTCCGAAAGAAATGAAGGTGTGGTATTCGAGGGTGTCATCCCGAGCGAGGCGCCTTCGAGGCGCCGACGAGGGATCTGGGTGAGGGCTCCCGGACACGCGCTTCCGGGGACCACCCCCCAGGCTTGTCCTGAGCGAAGCGAACGGATCTCTCGTCGTAGGACTCCTCGGAATGACAAAAAGCGAAACCACTTTCAAGGGACCGTAGTTACTTCCGCGGTGTCTCCCGCGAAATCGCGGGTGGGGTGCTGATCTCTGCCACTGACGACCGTCGCTGCCTGCTGACGCTGAAGACTGTCACCGCCATCTGCCGCAGATCCCGAATGCATCGAGTCTCGGCGCCTGTGCCATACTCCCACCGCGAGGTGACGCCATGTACGAAAGACGGACAATGATTGTCCTGGCTGCGTGTATCATTCTTGTCGTGAGTTCCGGCACGACGCGGGCGCAGGACGATGGTCTCAAGCTTCTGATCTCGGTCGACATGGAGGGCGTGGTCGGCGTGGTGACCGCCGACCAGCTGGGCCCTGAAGGCTTCGAGTATCAGCAAGCGAGAGAGTGGATGACCGGAGAGCTGCTGGCGGCGATCGCCGCTGCCCGCGACGAGGGCGTAACCGAGATTGTTGTCGCCGACTCGCACGGTAACGGGGAGAACATCCTGATCGACCGCCTTCCCGACGATGTCCTGGTCATCCGATCCTGGCCGCGGCCGTTGGGGATGATGCAGGGGATCGACTCGACCTTTGACGCGGTGGTCTTCCTCGGTTACCACACCGGGACCGACAACCCCGACGGGGTCCGCGCTCACACCTTCTCCAGCGCCAGGCTGGCGGATGTCCGGCTCAACGGAGAATCGGTGCCCGAGGGCGGAGTCAACGCGGCGATCGCCGGCCACTTCGGGGTCCCCGTCATCATGGTCTCGGGTGATGATGCTGCAGTCGAGCAGATCCGCTCGGTGGTCGGAGACGTCGAGGGTGCGGTCGTCAAGTGGCATTACAGCTTCCACTCCGCGAAAACGATGACCCCGGCCGCCTCGTACACGCTGATCGGCGAGACGATGAAGAAGGCTCTGCGCAGGCTGGACGACTTCGAGCCCTTCGTCCTCGAGACTCCGGTGACCCTCGACGTGCGGTTCAAGAACTACCGCCCGTCGCAGATCCTGGCCTACCTGCCGATCGTCGAGCGCACCGATTCCCACTCGATCCGCTACGTGGGCGAGGACATGGTGGCCATCTCGAAGTTCCTCCAGTTCATGAACGGTTACAACTCCGGTCTGGAACCGTGAAGATCATCGAGCAGACACTACACGAGAGAGAACGCGAGCAGTGCGCACCGATGATGGAGGCGCGCGCGAGGTAGTGCGGCTAGGCCGTCAGGTCGATCTCGGTGCCCATCCCTCGCTCGACCGCCCTTTCGTAAACCAACCACGTTGCCGCGAGATCCTCAACCGCCAGGCCGAGCGATCTGAAGAGGGTGATCTCGTCGCCCGAAACGCGGCCCGGGTGGGCGCCGATCAGGACCTCGCCGAGTTCCGCCTGGAGGTGATTCTCGCCGATCAGGCCCTCTTCGAGGGCGAGGCGGTACTCACCTGCCTCGTTGACCAGTGACTCGCGGCGGTCGGTGAAGAGCTTCGACCGTCTCACGACCTCGGTGTCGAGCTCGCGCCACGACGGTACGCTCGCACCGACTGCGTTGACGTGCATCCCAGGGGTCAGAAGGGCGCCCGGGAGGATCGGCTCCCTGGCAGAGGTCGTCGTGCAGATGATGTCGGCTCCTTCGATCGCAGACTCCGCATCTGGCTTTGCGTCGATGAGCACTCCGTGGCGGGCCGACTCCTTCTCGGCAAAGAGCTCCGCCTTGGCGGGGGACCGACTCCAGACCCGGATGTGCTTGATGGGCCGCACCTCGAGCATCGCCCCGATGTGCGACCGCGCCTGGGTGCCCGAACCGAGAATCGCCAGCGACGCGGCATCACGCCGAGCGAGGCAATCGGTGGCAACCGCGCTCACAGACGCCGTTCGGATGGCGGTGATCGCTCCCGCCTCGGCCAGCGCGAGCGGTCGGCCGTTGGCCGGGTCGAAGATCATGACCCCGCCCTGGTGGGAGTCCAGACCCGTCTCGGCCGCGTTTTCGAAGACGCTGAGGATCTTCACGCCAAACGGTCGTCCGCTCGCCAGCGACCCTGGCATCCACGCCAGGACGCCCTGACGTTCCGGGAGCAGCATCCCCGCGCGCAGCGGCTGCGAGCCCTGATCGCGGGCAAGATCGGAAAGGGCACCGACAACGACCTCCATGCAATCTTTCATCGGCAACAGCTCGCGGACTTCAGAATGGCTGATGACCAGCATCTTGGATTCCGTTCACGGTCGGCCTGGATCCGAAGCGGCAATCTCACCGATCGCCTCCAAAAAGGCCTGGTTGTCGGGTCGCGTTCCAACCGAGATGCGCATGAAGTTCGGCATGCCCCAGTTGCTGCCGGGTTGCACGAAGATCCGCTTCTTGAAAAGGGCGCGCACCATCTCGTAGGTCGGCATGCCGAAATCGACCATGAAGAACGGTGCGCGATGCGGGTAGGGTTTGAAGCCGAGCTCGGTCAACCCGGTCCGCAGCTGCAGGAGGCCCTGGTCGATGACCTCGAGGTACCGCCGTAGGTGTTCCCGATCGGCAAGCGCCACCGGCCCGGCGATCCTCGCCGCGGTGTTGATGCCGAAGTCACCCCACCACACGGTGCGGACCGTCTCCAACACGGTGTCGGGCCCGATCGCATACCCGAGGCGGAGACCGGCCAAGCCGTAGGCCTTCGAAAAGGTGCGCAGAACGAGGACGGGCGCTCCCTCGCGGACAAGCTCGAAGACCCGGTCACCGTCGGGTAGGAAGTCATGATAGGCCTGGTCGACCATCAGGACTGCTTCACGAGGAACGGCTTCGACGAGAGCCGTGATCTCCTGATGTGGGGTGGGCGCGCCCGTCGGGTTGTTCGGGTTGGCGATGTAGACGATGCGGGTGTCCGGCGTGACGGCCTTCTTCATCGCAGCGGTGTCGACGACACCCAGCTTGCCGAGAGGTACTCGAACGACCTCGCGACCCATCGAGACCGCCACTCCCGCCGACCAGCCATAGCTTGGCGACGGCAGGACGATATTGCCGCCGTCTTTCAGAAAGGCCCACGGGGTGAACTGCAGAAACTCTGTGGAGCCGCAGCCCACGAGCACGTTCTTCGCCGGCACGCCTTCTCGCCGCGCGATCGCATCGACCAGCGGATCGATGAAGTTGTAGCGGTTTGCATCCCCGAAGCCGTTTTCGAGAAGCGCCGCGATCACCTTCTTCGAGGGTCCCAGCGGGTTCTCGTTGAAGTTCAGCTGCACCGAGCCTTCGGGGAAGCCCCCATCGGGAAAGGAAGGGATCGGCTCATCGCCCGGCGTGGTGGCCTGCCCCAGCACCTCGGACGGGAAAGAAGCGCCAGCCGCCGCGGCGGCGGCCGCGAGGGTTCTCAGAAAGGCGCGCCGGGTCGGCAACACGCCCTGGGGATAACAGCTCCACGAGCGATCATTCAGCTGCACCATGAACCCTCCACGGAACCTTGGTCTCGATCGAAGATACAGAAGCCGCCACCGTTGACAAAGCTGCGATAGAATCCTGAGTCCGCGGTCGTCAACGGGGGCGGTGAGTCAACATGTGCGGTTTGGTCGGCATTTTAGGGTGCAAGGGGCCCGACGAGGAGCGCCGGGAGCTGGTCCATGCGATGGCCGAGACCATGGTCCACCGCGGCCCCGACGGCGAGGGATATGTCGCTCGTGATGACTGTGCACTCGGGTTTCGCCGGCTGGCCATCATCGACGTGGCCGCCGAGTCTCCCCCCTTCTCCAACGAGGACCGCTCGATCTGGTCGATCTGTAACGGCCAGATCTACAACGCGCCCGAGCTCTTCGAAAGTCTCCGGGCCCAGGGCCACACCCTGCGAACCGAGACCGACACCGAGGCCATCCCCCACCTCTACGAGGAGCACGGCGCCGATCTCGTCGAGCATCTCAACGGCATGTTCGCCTTGGCGGTGTGGGACGAACCCCGCAACAGGCTGTTGCTGGCGCGTGACCGGGCCGGCGAAAAACCTCTCTTTTACTGGACCGACGGCGAAGAGTTCGTCTTCGCCTCCGACCTGCGCGCCTTTCTGGTCCACCCGAGGATCCCCAAGGCGATCGACCCGGTGGCTCTGCGCCGCTATCTGACCCACGACTTTTTTCCGGCTCCCTTGAGCCCCCTGCAGGGCATTCACAAACTGCCGGCCGGCCATCTGCTGATCGCCGAGGACTGCAACATCACCATTCGACAGTACTGGGACCTGGCCGATTTCTTCGTCCAACCGGAGCTCGCCCGCCGCAGCGCCGACGACCTCGCCGAGGAGCTCGATCACCTCATGGGTCAGGCTGTCCGCCGCCGGAGCCGGTCCGACGTGCCCTTCGGGCTCTTTCTGTCGGGCGGCGTCGACTCGTCCTCGGTCCTCGCCCATCTCGCCGAACAGCAGGGCGAGGGCGTACCGGTCTTCTCCATCGGCCACACCGCAAAGGAGTTCGACGAGGCGAGCATGGCCGAGGTCACGGCGCGCCACTTCAAGGCCGATTTCAACCAGCTCATCCTCGATGAGAGCCATCTCGCCGACGGCCTGCGGCGGGTCGGCCCCGGGCTCGGAGAACCGCTCGGCGACGCCTCGACCATCCCCAGCCACCTGCTGGCTCTGTTCGCACGCGAGAAGGTCAAGGTCATCCTGTCGGGCGAGGGTGCCGACGAGCTTTTCGCCGGCTACCCGACCTACATCGGCAACAAGGTGGCCGAGATCCACAACCGCATCCCGCGGCCGATCACCAATGCGGCCGTCAAGACCGCCCTCAAGCTGACTCCGGTGTCGATGGGCAACATCGCTTTCGACTATCTCCTGAGCCGATTCGTTTCCGCAGCCGAGCAGGATCTGGTGGAGCGCCACCACACGTGGTTCGGCTCCTACTCTCCGGAGATGCAACAGGCGGTCCTCGCCCCTCGAGTCCTCGATGCCCTCGTCGGCGACGATCCGTTCGGGTCGGCGCGGTCTCGCATCGCCGACAAAAACCTCCCCGACAGCCTTTCGAAGCTGCTCTACATGGACTTCACCATGTATCTGCAAGACGATCTTCTGACCAAGGTGGACCGCGCGACCATGCTCGCCTCGCTCGAGGCTCGGGCGCCCTTCCTCGACCACGATCTTTCGCAGTTCGCGGCCGGGATACCGTCGGCCCTCAAGCTGAAGGGCATTACCACCAAAGATATCCTCAAGAAGACGCTCCGCAGGCGACTGCCGCCGGACGTCATCAAGCGGCGCAAGCGCGGATTCAACATTCCCTTCTCGAAGTGGTTGCTGCACGGGCTCGGTAACGAACTCAAGGAACGGTTTTCAGTCGCAAGGGTCGAGGCCCGCGGACTTTTCAATCCGAGGGGCATCGCCGCCCTTCTCGACGAGCACCTCGCCGAGCAGGCCGACCACCGAAAGCCGCTCTTCACGCTGCTCGCCTTCGATCTATGGTGCGACGCGACCTTTGGCGAGGGAGTGACGATCCCCATCGGTGACCCGGGGACCAGCGAGGATCCGTCCCGGTGAAACCGGCTCGAATCGTTCTCCTCCTCGCCGCACTGCTCTTTATTTTCAACACGTGGGGCTATGATCTGTGGGCGCCCGACGAGCCCTTCTTCGGCGAAGGGGCGCGCGAGATGGTGGCCGACGGCCAGTGGCTCGTCACCAACGGCAAGGTCAACACTCACAAGCCGCCACTCTTCTTCTGGCTCATTGCCCTCCTCTCGCTGCCCTTTGGCAAGGTCTCCTCTCTGACCGCCCGCCTGCCCTCCGGGCTGGCGTCACTGGGTACGGCCGCCATGACCCTCCGCCTCGGCCGGCGAATGTCGTCGGAGCGAACCGCGGTCCTCGCGGCCTTCATCCTCGCCACCAGCTATCTCTTCTGGGACAAGGCGCGCTCGGTGCAGATCGATGCCGTTTTGTGCTGTCTGATCTGGGTGGCGTTGTCGGCCTTCGAGGCCTGGCGGGCGGGCGACCTCGACGGCCGTCGCGCCGGATGGGTCTTCTGGGGCGCCGGGGCGCTGGCAGTGCTGGCCAAGGGGCCCGTCGGTCTGCTCCTTCCCTTGGGGATCGCGCTGGCGACCCTCGCCGTCGACCGCGAGCTTGGACACTGGCGTGAGTTCGCGCCACTCACCGGGCCGCTGCTCTTCGCCATCGTCTGCGGCTCGTGGGTTGTCGCCACGATGGTATGGGGACCGCCCGAGTATTCGGTGTGGGGCGCCCTTAAGGAGCACTTCATCGATCGCGGTCTGCACGGAATGCACCACGCCCAACCCTGGTGGTACTACGCGAAGGTGCTGCCGCCCCAGCTACTGCCGTGGACCTTCCTGGTTCCCGGCGCGCTGGTGCTCGCATGGCGTCGCCGCGACCGCCACGACCGTTTTCTCCTAGTGACGGTCATCTTCATCGTGCTCTTCTTCTCCATCTCCACCGAGAAAAGGACCCTCTACGTGCTGCCCGCGTTCCCCGCCTTCGCGCTGATGACCTCACGGTTTGTCGGCGCCATGCTCGGCTGGGAGGAAGGACCTGCGATGTCGCGGCGTTGGGTAACGATCGGGCAGTCCTTCCTCGGTGGTCTTCTGACGCTCCTCGGCGTTGCAGCACCCTTTGCCGCTCGGCGGGTGGACGAGTTTCCGTCATGGGTGATCTATGCACTGGCCGGGCTTCTCCTCGCCACCGGCCTCACCACTCTCTGGGTGGCATTCAAAAGGAACCTGTTTGCCGCCGCGGTTCTCCCGGCCGCCGGCTTTGCCGCGACCCTGCTCTTTGTAGCCTCGGTCGTCCTGCCGATGGCCGACTCCTTCAAATCAAGTCGAGACTTTGCCGAGGTCATCGCGATCGAGACCGCGGAATCGCGGGCCGCCGGCCACCGGGTGGTGGCCTTCGACCTCGGCAATCTGCCGATCCACTACGCGTTCTACACCAACGGCATCTACACCATCGAGACCTCAAGGCCCGAGGATTTGGCGCGCCATCTCGAGCAGGAGGCGCGGGTCCTGGCGGTGGCCAACGCCAGACGGCTCGACGAGCTGCCCGCGGAGCTTCGCGAGCGAATGGAAATCATCGCGACCACCCGCGCCAGCCGGCGGGATGTGGCACTCGTGGCCAATCACTCTCGCGACCTCAATTGAGAGCCTCAATTAGCGTCAGTCTTCAGCGACAGATAACAGCGGCAGGAATCAGCGACCGGTACAGAGCGGCACTACTCGGCGGCAGCGACAGCAGTCTGCGGCCGTCAGGGACGTCGCTCGGGGTGATTATGAAGAGACGGGGGAGGGTGGGCGGGAGTCAGCCGAGCCTATCGAGCATCCGTCGAACTCGACCCTCGACCTCCTCGGCGATGGGTGCGACCTCGGGGTTGTCGACCAGCGAGAATCCGGCGGTCGGTTTGAAGGCGGCGACGATCGACCCGCCCCCGTCACGCTCCATCACCAGAACATTGCAGGGAAGGAGAACACCGATGAAGGGCTCACCATTCATCGCCTGGTGGGCGAGCTCCGGGTTGCAGGCTCCGAGAATCACGTAGCGCTTGAAATCGATTCCGAGCTTTTTCTTCAGCGTCGCCTTGACATCGATCTCGGTCAGGACTCCGAAGCCCTCGTCAGCCAGGAGCGCTGTTGCACTCTCCACCGCCTCGTCGTAATCCATTTCGGGCAGCTCTTTGACCAGCGCATAACGAATTTCCATCGGTGTCTCCCTTTTTCCTGTGGCGCGGCCATCGAGCCGCATTCGAGTCGAACGATATCAGATTCGGTTTTTGGTCTGCCATACTGATGCTGATTTGTCATGCACCGAAATCTGCTGACTCTTGTGGTGATTTTGGCGATCGCTCCGATCGCCGCAGGCGATCAGCGCGACACATTCGCGGGGCGCACCCTGGCAGAAGCACTGGCAGGCCTCCAGGCCAGAGGGCTGCAGATCGTTTTCAGCACGGCCGTCGTCACGCCCGAGATGGTGGTCGAGAAAGAACCCCGGGGGGAAGAACCGCGGGAGATCCTCGTGCAGCTTCTCGAACCTCATGGGCTCCGTGCAGAGGACGGGCCCGGTGGGACGATCCTGGTGCTGGTGGCGCCCCCCGACGACGGAGGCTCCTCCGGCACGGTGCTCGGCGTCGTCACTGCCGGCGGCAACTTCGTTGAGATCGCGGACCTCGTGATCGCCATCATAGGGACCCCTCTCAGCACCACCGTCTTCGAGAACGGGAGATTCCGAATCGAGGACGTTCCGCCCGGTCGATACACCGTGACGGCGACCTCCTCCAGGTTCACCACCGAAGACATCGACGACGTCGTCGTCCGTCCAGGAGGGACCGCCAGGCTCCGTTTCGATCTCGTACCGGTTTCGGTTTTTCTCGATGAGGTCATCGTCACGCCGAGCCACTTCCGGCTTCTCGAAGAACAGCCCGAGAGCCGTCAGTTCCTCGACCGGGACGAGGTACGTCAGATGCCGCACGCCGCGGATGACCTCTATCGCGCGGTCAAAAGGCTGCCCGGAGCCGCCGGCGGCGACGTGACGGCCAAGATCAACGTCCGTGGCGGTGAGCAGGACGAGCTGCTGGTCGTCCTCGACGGGCTCGAGCTGTACGAGCCCTTTCACCTCAAGGACTTCCAGAACGTCTTCTCGATCATCGACTCGGAGGCGGTTGGCGGCGTCGACTTTCTGACCGGCGGATTCCCCGTCCAGTACGGCGACCGCATGAGTGGAGTCATGGACATCTCGGTGGCGACACCGACCGGCATGGCAACCACTGCGATCGAACTCAGTACCATCAACGCCCGATTCCTCACCCAGGGCACTTTCAACCAGGACCGCGGCCAGTGGTTCGTCAGCGCCCGCGCGTGGTACCCGGACGCCATCGCCGGGGCTGTTCGCGATTCCCCAAAGGACGTGCTGGCCGACTACTACGATGTGCTGGCCAAGGTCCAACATTCGGTTGGAAACCGGTCGGTTCTTTCGGCCAACCTCCTGGTGGCCTATGACGATCTCGGCTTCAAAGAGATCACCGACGATGAGGAGCAGGATGTCCGGGCGGAGTACGGCAGCTACAGCGCCTGGCTCAATTTCCGCACCCAGTGGTCGGCAGACGCCTTTTCGCAGACTGTGCTCTCGGTAGGCCGTATCAGGAGGCAGCGGGTGGGCTTGGTCAACGACGAAGTCGATGGCCGACTGGAGGTCAACGATGACCGGTCTTTCGAATTCGTCGGGCTCAACCAGGACTGGACCATCGAGCTGGGTCCGCGCAACGTCCTCAAGGCGGGGTTCGATGCCATTCGCCAGGAGGCCGTCTATGACTATGTGAGTGTGTCGACTCTCCAAGATCCCGACGTACCCACCGAGCCCCTGCCGCCCGTGACGGTGGTCGATACCCACCTCGAGCCCGAGGGATCCGCCTACAGCGCCTATGTGGCCGACCGGTTGATGATCATCGAACCGCTGGTCGTCGAGCTCGGACTCCGTTGGGATCGGCAAACCTGGATCGGTGATCACCAGCTCAGCCCGAGAGTCAATATCATGTACGCCCTCAACGATCGCACCACCTTTCGCGGAGCGTGGGGCAAGTTTTATCAATCGCAACGGCTCAACGAGCTCCAGGTAGAGGACGGGGTCGACGAGTTCTTTCCCGCCCAGCTTGCGAACCACTGGCTACTGAGCTTCGAGCACTCCTTCACACCCGCAATTGCCTCCAGGCTCGAGGTCTTTCGAAAGGACCTTTCCAACCTCCGGCCGCGGTACGAGAACCTGTTTGACCCGATCGCGCTCTTCCCGGAGGCCGAACCGGACCGGGTTCGGATCGCCCCGGACCGCGGCCTGGTGCGCGGTCTCGAGATCGTGTTCAAGGGAGTTCCGAGGCCGACTTTCTCGTGGTGGGCGAGCTATGTTCTGGCAAGCGCCGAGGACGAGATCGACGGCTCCTGGCAGCTTCGAAGCTGGGACCAGAGGCATGCCCTGACCGCCGGTGTCAATCTGACCCTGCCGCGGCGTTGGACCTTGAGCGTAGCCGGCATCTATCACTCCGGCTGGCCGACCACACCGGTGACGGGCGAGGTGGTCGGTTTCGACGATGGCGAACCTGAAATTGAACTGGTCCTCGGTCCCAGGAACTCCGCCCGGTACGGCCCCTACGCCCGCGCAGACGTGCGGGTGAGCAAGCTGTTTCCGACCACCCACGGTTCACTGACGTTGTTTCTGGAGATCATCAACCTGACGAATCGAAAGAACGTGTGCTGTACCGACGGATTCGAGTTTGAAGCAGACCCCGACGGCTCGGTGACCAGCATCCCGGAAGAGCGCTACTGGGCGCCAATCATTCCCACCTTCGGCATCGCCTGGCAGTTCTGATGATTGCTGTGACTGCTGGATCTGCAGGGGCGGCATACATGCCGCCCGTCGCGCGTCGAAAGAAGGCGGCCGACAACGGCGGGACATGTCCCGCCCCTGCACCTCTGACCCCCGGTCTCCCGAAGGATTTGCGTACGATCGTCACACATACCTCACGAGCGGAGGTAGGTAACCGTGCGTGAGAAGTACAGCCAAGACCGCAAGCTGGTTTCCCGTCTGGTCAAGGGAGATGAAAGGGCGTTCGAGTTCTTTGTCGACGAGTACTACCCGCGGTTGTACCGATTCGCCTATCCGAGGGTCGGTCGAGACACACATGCCGCTCAGGACGTTGTCCAGAACACCTTCGCCAACGTCATCCGCAAGATCGGCAGCTTCCGAGGAGAAGCGGCGCTTTTCACCTGGTTGTGTACCTTTTGCCGCTATGAAATTTCCGCCTACTGGCGGCAAAAAGGCAGGCGGGCGCCCGAGATCGAGCTGGTCGAGGACTCGCCACATGTGAAGGCCGCTCTCGAAAGCCTCGGCGCATTGCCGGACGCCACAGGCTCGCGATTCGAAAAAGAGGAGCTGGCCCGCATGGTGTGGGCGGTGCTCGACCACCTTCCGATTCACTATGGGAACGCCCTGCAATGGAAGTATATCCAGGGATTCTCGGTACGTGAGATCGCGGCTCGCCTCGATTCGAGCACGAAGGCGACCGAGTCGCTGCTCACCCGCGCCCGGCAGGCATTTCGCGACGGCTTTACCGCCGTGGCTGGAGACTGAGATCATGAAGAACGACCGAAAAAAACCAGATAATGAGGACCCGTTCACCGACGGTGCCGGTGGAATCGTCGAAAAGCTGCTCCATGCCGCCGGACCCGGTCCCGAGATCCCGGAGGACGGGGCCGACCGGATCAAGGATCAGATCCGGCCAGTGTGGCGTGAGATGGTCCTCGGCAGGTCGCGACAACGCGGGCGTCTGTGGATGGGCGGTATAGCCGCCGCGGCGGCGCTGATCGTTGCCGCCATCTACCTGCCCCTCCTGCAACCCGAGGCTCCAACCGAGCCCCGTAGCGCAGTCGTCGTCACGGTCATCCAGGGCACCCTCGAGGTGACACCGCCCGGTTCGAATGTGAGCTTTCTGACATCGAAGAGCCCCGATTCGGAGATCCCCAGCGGATCTCTCATCAGAACAGCCTCGGACAGCCGTGCCGCATTGTGGCTGGCAGACCAGAGATCGCTGCGCGTCGATTCCAACACCGAGCTTCGTCTCGATTCCGAGGCGTCGATCTCACTCAATTCGGGAGCCGTCTACATCGACTCCGACAACCGCGAGGAGGCAGGGATCCAGATCAGGACCGCGTTCGGCACCGCCACCGATGTCGGCACTCAGTTCGAGGTGCGACTCGAACCCGATGGCATGGACGTCAAGGTCCGCGAGGGTCTGGTCTCGCTGGCCCGGGGGGACGAGGAGTACAAGATCACCGAGGGTATTGTCCTGTCGGTCGGGATCGACGGCGGCGTGAGCTCCGCCTCGATCGCGCCGTTCGACCCGGCCTGGACATGGACCCAGGAGATCGCACCGCCATTCGATATCGAGGGCCGGAGGGTGCTCGCATTCCTCGACTGGGTCTCTCGCGAGACCGGGATGACAATCCGATTCGCAGACCGAGAGGTCGAGCAGCTGGCCGCCACGACGATCCTCCACGGAGCTATCGAGGGGCTCACGCCCTCCCAAGCACCGGCAGTGATCCTGCCAAGCTGCCGTCTGGCCGTTACCGAAGAGACGGGAGCTTTGCTGGTGAGACGGCTCGAACCGGAATAGGGGGATGTCTGAAAAGACCGAACCCCGTCTTTGATCTGCTGGGCGCTCTCGACCTCGTCATGGCTGCGGAGGCCTCGTTCACGACTCGAGGGGGTTGATCCACCTCAATCCAGGGAACCGCGAAAAATCCGCGTCGTTCGAGTGCAGCTCGGCCTGTGTCTCGATCGCCATCGCAGCGAGGTGTGCGTCGGTGGTCAGCCGTCCCGACGCGCGAGCGGACGTCATGATTTCGGTCAGGATCGCGAGATGGCGTGGACCAGGGACCAACACGTGCGCCTGTGGGCGCTCCAGCCATGATCGGACGTGAGCAAGCGCCTCACGCGGGTCCATCGGGTCGGTGAGCACAACCCTACTGGTCATGATACGCACAAACCCGAGAGCTACGACCCACGAAATGCCAACCGTCTGCCGCTCCGAAAGGCAGGACTCCCACCACTCTCGTGCCTTCCCGTGGTGTGGCGCATCCGTGTTGTAGGCGTAAGCCAGGAGGTTGATATCCGGGATGATCACGGTTCGTGCACCCCGTAGCCACCATCGCTCCGAAGGTCTCCCATCTCGAGGTCGTCGTAGAGCTGCGTCAGTTTTGTCGGGTCCACGCCAGCTCGAAAACCGCACGCCTTGGCGCGAACTACGAAACGATCGTTATCGACAGGTGGCAAGTCCCCCAGACTCAAACCTTTGCGAATGGCGTCGTTTACGACGTCCTTGAAATTGCGATCGGTGCACCGCGCGAGCTCTTTGAGTCGCCCGGCAAGATCGTCGTCGAGAGTCAGAGTTGTTCTCATATGAGCATCATGATGCCTCATATTAAAGATGTCAAGATGCCCATTCCTAATTTGTTGAAGATATGATGTTTATTTTCCATCTGTCGATGATCGATCACGCCACTTGACAACTCGGGCCATGCGATCTATCTTGTGTCATAGCGTATTACTGCGCTAATACGCCTTGGAGCACGGGATGAAAGGACCGCCACATCACGAAGACCGAACGGAGCGGCGGCCATGATGATCGTGGTCGATCCGTCGAGCGGCGTTCCGGTCTTTCGCCAGGTCATGGACCAGGTCCGGTTCCACATTGCCAGCGGGCTGCTCTCGGCGGGCGACGAGCTGCCCCCCACCCGCTCCTTGTCGGCCGAACTCGGCGTCAATCCGATGACGATCTCCAAGGCCTACAACCTGCTCGAACGAGACGGTGTGCTCGAACGACGGCCCGGCAGACCGTTGGTGGTGAAAGCTCTCGAACCCCCAGATCTCGAGATTCAAAAGCTCGACCGGCTCCGAGAAAGCCTCGCCGGTGCGGTGCGCGCCGCCAGACAGCTTGGCGTCGACCGCGAAGAGGCGATTCGGGTCTTTCGCGATCTTCTCGACAACCACGAAAAGGAAGACTGAGATGAGCGTTCTCACCCTTTCTGACATTCACCGATCATTCGAACCCCGGGTTCCGGTGCTCGACGGCGTCGATCTCAGCGTCGATGAAGGAGAGGTCGTCGGTCTCCTCGGCCGCAACGGCGCCGGCAAGACCACCCTCATCCACATCGCGATGGGGATGCTCCACCAGCAGCGGGGAACGGTCGAGGTCTTCGGCCAAGATCCGCACCTGCGGCCGGTCGAGGTCAAGCGCCGGGTGGGATTCGTTTCCGAAAACCAGATCCTGCCCGCCTTCCTCAAGGTTCGCGAGGTTGTCGAGCTCCACCGCAGCCTCTTTCCATCCTGGGACGACCGGTTGGCTCGCCAGTTCACCGACCGTTTCAAGCTCCGTCCCGGTCAGCGCATCAAGGCCCTCTCCAAAGGCCAGGCTCGCCAGGTCGCGCTGCTGTGCGCGCTCTGCCACCGCCCCGAGCTGCTGCTCCTCGACGAACCTGCTGGGGGGCTCGACGCCCTTGCCCGGCGGGAGTTCCTCGAAACCGCCATCCAGGCCCTCAACGAGACCGGGACGACCATCCTCTTTTCCTCACATTACCTCTCGGACGTCGAGCGTCTCGCCGGACGCGTCGTCATGCTGCACGACGCCTCGGTCTTGATCGACAACTCGATCGACGAGCTGCACGAGTCCTTCTCGATCGCCCTCGTGCCGCACCGCCCGCAGGGCACGAGCGATGCCCTGCTCGCGCTCCCCGAATGCCTCGGCGTCCGGGTCCGAACCGACGCCGTTCATGCCGTCTTCCGGCTCGAACCCGCCGAGGCGCAGGCCCTGATCGGCCAGAAGCTCGGCGTTCCCGACGCTCTCTGCCGGACGGCCGGTCTCGAGGAGATGTTCATCGAGATCGCTGGAGGCGAGCGATGAGCTCGACCCTGTGTCTCTTCCGGCAGGACCCGGCGCGCGGCGGGCTTCTTCGAGCGATCGTCTCCAGCCTCGCGGTGGGCCTCCTGATGCGCATCGCGCCCGGTCTCGCCGAGGAGATTTCGGATCTCCGGGTTGACGATCTTCCGGGCGGTTTCGCACCCATGTACATCCTGCTCACCGCCCTCGTGACGACCTTCGTTCTCGGCGCCAACGCCTGGACCCGGTCGAGCCGCCTCGCTCTGGGCCTGCCGTTCACGACCCGCCAGGTCTGGACGGTGCGGATCGTGTCACTGCTCGGCGTCGCTCTGATCTCGGTGGCGGCGCTCACCGTCACCATGGGTCTCTCGATCGACCCCGTCTCCAGGCAATTGCAGCTCAACCCCGTGATCGCCCTCGCCGGGGCGCGGGCCGCCGCCACCGTCGCGCTCCTGCTCTTTCTTTTTCAGCTGCCGCAGTCCGAACGGGATCGCATCCCGACCAGCGCACCCTACGTGCTCTATGTCATCTTGTGCGCCCTGCTCGTACTCGTGTTTTCGGCGACCCTGATCCCATCGATTGCCGGCACGCTGGCGCTGTCGATCGCAGCCTTGGCCGTCGGCGTCTCTCTCTTACTTCGGCTTCCGACCGTCTTTTCGATCGGACCGACACCCGCGGAGAGCGAGACGCAGGTGTGGACACCGCCCGAAACGGTCGCCGCAGAGGACGTCGGGGAGGATTGGAGCGACGACGGCGCGATCGGCCAAGAAGCGCCCGCGCTGTGGCTCCAATGGGTCATCTTCAGGGGCCTCAAGAGCAACCTTTTGACCTGGTTTCTCATGGTCATCGTCGGGGCCTCCTCGGGGGTCGCGATCGCCGAGTTTCTCGGCGGCACCAACGCCTTCATGCCGCTCTTCTTTCTGGTGATCTATCACCTCCCGTTGTTGCAGGGTGCGCTCGAAAGCATGGCACCGTTCGACCCGCTGCCGATCTCGCGGTGGGTCCTGTGGGCCCACGCCGCCGGCCCGATCATCATCTCGATGGGCCTCGGGGCCGGCGTCGCGATGACCGTTTTCCTGCTCAACCCGACCCCGTTCACCCAGATCAGCTTCGACGGCTGTTGCGTCAAGGTGCCGTGGGATTATCTGGCTCTCAGCCGGGACGGCCGCACACCAACCGTCACCTCGCCCTGGGGAGAGACCCACACACCGCAGTCACGGCCCCTGTGGCGCGGGCGGACGATCTCGATCTACGACCCCTACGAGGTAGGCCCCGAAAGCTCACCCCGTTTTGTCGAGCTCCAGATGAGGCGCGCGGTCGAGGCGGTCTACAGGATCCCCGTGCCGGACGGGCTTCGGGACCCCGCTTACCGCTCTCCGCCGAATATCGTGGGCGGCGTCGAGCGCGGCGCCTTCACCCTCGCCGCGACCCGCGGCCGCATCTCCCCCGACCGCAATCGAACGGCCGCCGTTGCTCTTCTGCTGCTCAGCTTGATAGGCGCGCTGCTGGTGCTGCCCGCCCTGCTCCAATTCGGCACCTCGGCCCATCGCAAGCTCTACAAGCGGGCCGAGATTGGGTTCCTCATCATGCTGGGGGTGGTCGCCGTCGCAGTCTCTCTCGGCCGGCTTCTGGGCTTCACCGAGGTCTGGTATGTGGGGGCATTGATTTCGGTCGGGACCCGCTCTCTCGCCCACTGGCTGCCTTTTCCCACACCGGTTCTCTGGTTTTTCTGTGTAACTTTCTGGGCTGGTACGTATCTATTACTAGGAAGAGTCTTTCAGGTCATCGAGTTTCCGCGAGAGAAGACCATGAACCGCTTTGCCGAGGAGTACTGAGATGGACGACACGACCCTCCTCGTAACAGCCAGGCCCTCCTCCAGCGGGGGACTGGTGATCGCCGTCGAGGGCTATCTCGACGAGGAAGGCGGGTCGACCCTCGCCAGGGAGGCCGGCGCGATCCCGGCGGTAGATCACCAACGAATCTGCATCGACCTCGCTGCGGTGACCCTATTCACCTGTTCCGGGGCGCGGCGACTGATTGCGGTGCTCGATGAATTGAGTCGCCGCGGGTGCCGGGTCGACCTCCTCGGCGTCCGCCACCCGCTGCAACGTCTCCTCGAGCTCGCCGCTTGATCA
>CBDTWX010000047.1:0-17110 GCA_965364305.1 uncultured Thermoanaerobaculia bacterium | reverse complement strand
ACTCGATCACCTTGGCGAATTCGCAGACCACTTTCCGACATCATCGCCTCACCAGCTGTGGATCGGTGTGCCGTCAAGAGCCACAACGGCAACGTTCGCATATCGGATATCGACAACCTGCGTGCGGTCGCCAGGTTCATCCCGATGCACATCGATTTCGTCCGGCTCAGCAAACACCTGCTTCCAGACTCCCTTTGCGGTTCCGGAATAGGGATCGGTCGGTATCGACCTGAGATACCCCTCGTCCACCAGAGATTGCAGGCTTTCTGGGTAGTAACCCTTGTCGGCGAGGTGCTGGTCAATGCACGACCGCATCGTGTAGAGATCGGCCCGAATCACGTCCTCGCGCCCTCGCTTCAGCTCCACCTCACGCTCGGGCTGCACCTGATATTGGATCTCCTGCCACACGACGTTCAACACCACGGCGATCACCGCAATTAGCGCATATCGCGGCATCAACGAGAAAACCGGCTCGTGAGATATGCGAGTCAACACCCGGCTCCCTGGCCGTGTTCATGTGGAAGACGGTGGTTGGCAAATTCCGAATTCCGAATTCCGAATTCCGAATTCATGATTTCTAATTCCTCATTCCTAATTCAAAAAGCTACCACTCATAGATCAACGTGCCATCCAACGCCACCCTGGTGTCGTCGGCGTACCGAACATCAATTACCTGGTTGCCGCCCGAGTACTCGTCCTCGAGCGGTTCGAGCTCCTCGAGCTCGCTGGGTTCGGCATACAGCTCCTCCCAGGCACCCTCATTGGTGCCGGAAAACGGATCGACCGGGATGGATCTGAGATAGCCCTCATCGACCAGCACTTGCAGGCTCCCCGGGTAAAAACCCTTGTCAGCGAGATGTTGATCGATGCACGATCGCATGGTGTAGAGATTCGCGCGGATCACGGCCTCGCGGGCACGGATCGGCGCATTCTGCATCGCCGGTAGCGCTATTGCGGCGAGGATGCCGATGATCGCGACGACAATGATCAGCTCGATGAGGGTAAAACCCGCCCCTGAATTTTGAACTCTGAATTTTGAATCTTGAATTTTCGCACCCCAGCCGTCCATCACCACCGGGGAGGGAGGGGGCATTCCTGATTCCTCATTCCTCATTCCTAATTCCATCGCCCACCTACCAATCGGCATACTTGGTCCCGTCGATCGCCACGCCCTCGGAGCTGGTGCGAACATCGTAGACGTTCTGACCTCCCCAGCTGGTGTCGTCAGGATCGTCCTGGTATGACCGCAGCACCCAGTCGTCGTGGGTCATCGGATCGACGGGAATGCGGCGCAGAAACCTCCTCTTGGTTTCCTGGCCGACAATCTCCACGCCCTCCACCAGCTCTTCAAGGCTCTCCGGATAGCCTTCGCCGCCGATCTTGACCGGGATCATCCCCTGGTCGGAGAGCCGTTTGTACTCGTCGATGGCGGTTCGGATCTGCCTCAGGGCGAGGCGAAGATCGGCCTCCTTCTGTCGCTTGACGGTGAACTTCGCCACCGGCAGCGCCATCGCCGAAAGGAGCGCGATCAGGGCCACCACCATCACCAACTCGGCAAGGGTGAAGCCTTTCTGGCCTTTCCTCCAGCCGTTCACGGTATCTCCCTCACCTGCCCATAGCCGCTGACAAACAGGGCTCCGTCACTCGCCGCCACCGGCACCGGTGTCCCGTCGGCCGACACTGCACCTGCGGCGGTGAAGACCAGCGGGACGGGACCCGGTTCGATGGCATGGACCTCGAGCGCGACCACCGCCTGACCACTTTCGATGCCGTTCGTCACCACGAGATCGAGGTCGATCCAACCATCCCCGGCGTTCAGATCTTGCCGCATGATCTCGACGCCGGGTGCCGCGAGGATGGCGTCGATCGACAAGCGACCCGGATCGAAAGAAAGCCCGAACGGCATACGATAGGACCCTGATCCGCCTTTTACCACGACCTTGAGGATGGTCTCCTGACCCGGCGAAAGGGAGACCACCGAAGGCTCCAGCCCAACCAGGAGTGGCGGAAGCGAGGGGTCGATCTCGTCGATCACCGGTTCGAAGTCGGGCACTCCCGTCCACCCCTCGTCAACCGAGACCTCGTCATCGAAGAAGTCCTTGTTGCCGCTCGACGGGACGAGCTCGGTGCCCGAATTCTCCTGGGGTGGAGGGGCCACTCTACGCGGCGCTGTCGGCCTCCGGCTGGCGGGTGTCCCATAGGGGGGTTCGCGGCTTTCACCGGCGCCTCGCCTCCCCTGTTCATCCTCGTCAAAGGGACCGCGCGGCGCACGGCCCGACTGCACCCTCGGCCGTGCACCCGAGTACGAAATCCGGCTTTCGGTGCCCACCCATACCGGGGCCAGATCCTCCTCCTCGATGTTTGGGAAACGGATGATCTGCGGGGTCAGGGTGAGCACCAGATCGGTGGCTTTGTCGTTGACGCTCTCCATTCTGAAAAGACGTCCAATGAGCGGAATATCTCCGAGAATCGGCGTCTTGACCATGCCCGTGGTCTTGTCGCGGCGGATGAGACCGGCGAGAAGGCTCGTCTCGCCACTCTTGAGCCGAATGACCGAGGTGATGGTCCGGGTTCCGATCGTGATCGCCTCCTGCTCGGGGCCCACCGGCACCGTTTCACCGAGGTTCGAAATTTCGACCTTGAGGTTGAGGGTGATCTCGCGGTTGTGGTGGACGCGCGGTTCGACCTCGATCTGAATGCCGATGTCCTTGTACTGGAATGAGGTGATCGGTACCACGTTGCCGCCGATGGTGTTGCCGGTGTTGAAGCTGGTGACCGGGATCGGCACCTGGTCGCCGATCAGCAGGTTCGCCTTTTCGCCTTCAGTGATGCGAAGCTGCGGTTGCGCCAGCACCTGTGCCTGGCCGGAGTTCTTTGCCAGGCTGATCAAGATACTGGGAACGTTGATGAACCAATCTCCACGCGAAATATTTGCGAAGTCGTCGAGGCCAAGCGTGCCCGAGGGCGCATCCGGATTGATCGAAGCAGTATCGAGCCCGAGGTTGAAGTTGTAGGTCGACAGCGCCGTGCCGATGTCGGAGTTCCTGGTGTCGGCCATGATGAGGATTTCCACATCGACCAGTACCTCGGCCTTCGCCTTGTCGTTGATCCGGATCAGCTTCTCGGCAATCGCCACCTTGTCCGCGGTGTCACGAAGGGTGATCGCGTTGAGCTGCTCGTTGGTCGACAGCCTGCGTGCCTCGATCAGCGACCGCAGCAGCTTGTCGATCTCCTTGACGTCGGCGTTGGAAAGAAAGAACGTCTTGATGACCAGATCCTCGTACTCGCGGCGGTTCTGCGGCGTGTCGTCTGCGATGATGATCGATCGTTCGTCGAGCACCTTGTAAAAATGGCCCGCAGCCGACATCACCATCTCGAGTGACTGCTCGGCTGTGAGATCCCTCAACTCGATGGCCAGCCGATCATCCTTGAGCTTGGGGTCGAAAAGAGTGTTGAACCCGTAAGCCTTGCCGATGGCGTTGTAGATCTCCTTGACCGGTTTCGGCTTGGGGAAGTTGAGTGTGATCGGTTCTTTGGACTTGGGATCGAGGATCGGCGGCTGAACCTTGGCCTGTCGCGCCTGCTCCTTGAGCTCCTCGAGCTTGCGCGCACCGTCGGGCAGGGACAGAATCTCCATCTCCTCGATGACGTCCTCGAGGACCTGTTCCGCGTACTGATTGGTCGGGTCGAGCTGGATCGCCATCTGGAGCTCGTTGCGCGCGGCCAACAGGCGCCCCAGCTTGCGCATGGTGATGCCGTTTTGGAAGTGCTTCTGAGCAGCCTTCTGGCGAGCAAATGCGAGCTGCAGCCTGTAATCGACATTGTCCGGGTCCTCGGCCAACGCCTGCAGATAGTGGTAGACGGCAGCGTCCCAGTTCTGATGCTTGAAGGCGTCTTCGCCCTCGCCTGCGGTCTTCTTCGCAGTCGAACAGCCGACCGTCGCGATCAACAAAATTGGGAAGGCAACTGCTGCGGCGGCACGCACTTTATTTTTCAGACAACGGTACACGGGTGTCCTCCGAAGGATCGTATCCGACAAAGCCGATCACCACCGACTCCAGACCGATCTCACGCACGATAAAAATGTCGTCGAGCACATCCCCGGCGACCGCGACCTCGATCTGGCTCGATCCGGGCTCCTCCCCGCCGTCGCGAAACGCAGCCACGAGGAACGGCGCCGGGCCGAAATACCCTATGAACTCTCGATTGAACGGTGGCGGCGGGGGCTTTGGTTGGCCGTCGGCACCCATTGCGACGCGCGGCGCCGGGGTCGGGCGCGGGGGCCTCGTGGGCCGAGGAATGGGCGTCGGCGGCGGTGTCAAGTTGGGTGTCGGCGTCGGTGGGGGTCGAAAGGTAAATGGGTTGCCGCCGGAGCCAACGGTACCTTCCCCTTCGCGCTCCAGATCGTCGATCTCGAGAGGGGGAAGGTTGCGGGCGAGGTAGTCGATCTCACCGGCCCTCGCGGAACCACCAACAAGGCTCCGTCCGTTCCACAACTGCACTCCGACGATCACCACCAGTACCGGCAGGACTCCCAGCAGCAAGAAGAGGCGCACACGGCTGTCGCCGAGCATTTGCTGGAGACGATCAGTCATCTTTGCCCTCCGATTCGGCGACAATCCCACCGGTGAGCCGGCGCAGCTGCTGTTCGTCTGCCTCGGATAGGAAGGTGGCGATGCGGACCGACATGTCGAGCTCACGGCTGACCGGGTCTGTGTCCCCCGAGAGGCTGAGGTTTTCGACCACCAGAAATTCCGGGCTTGCCTGCAGCTCGGCCAACATCTCCCGAATTTGCCGGTACTCACCGCTGACTGAAAATCCGATGCTGAAGCGGATGAAACCCGTGGTCTTCTCCTCGCTCGCCGAGTAGGTATAGGAATCAGGACGCAGACCCGCGTTTCTGGTTGCAGACCCCACCGACCGCAGAATTCCGGTCAGGCGATCGTCGAGACTGCCGAATACTTCTCCATACAGCCGGGAGAACTGCTGCTCGAGCTCCTCGACGCGTGCTCTGTCGCCCGTGGTCGCTCCTTGCAGGCCGGTCAGTCGATCGAGCTCCGCCTCGAGCTCGAGGATCTCTCCCCGCACGTTTGCCCGGCGGCCGCCCGAGTCCGACGTCTGCCACGCGAAAAAAGAGGCCGCCGCGACACACAGCACCACCGTGGGCAGCCACACGGCAACCAATCGCTTCCAGGGTCGAATATCGAGGGTCACGGGGCCTCCTCGAGAGGGCGGTAGCTCACGCTAAGCAACAACTCATGGCTGGCGAGGGCCGACCCCTCCAGCGTTCGCTCGATCGACGGCCTCGGGTCATCGAACCTCGGATCGGCAACAAAATTGTCGATCAGTTGCAGCATGGCGTCCCGATTTCGGGCGATGACCGAAAACGACAGCGTCACCTCGTCAGACCCGACGGTCGGACTGATCCTGCTCAGGCGAACGTCGTAGGGCATGACCCGCTCGATGTCGTCGAGCATCCGCAACCACGAGAATTGGTGTTCGCGGAGCACCAGATTGGTAGCGTCGACACGCGCCTTCAAGGAGGCCCACGGCACCTTCTGAAGATCGTTCACATCCGCAGACACCTCGGCGGCAACGGTGCGGTAGAGCTGTTCGAGGTCGTCCCGTCGAGAGATCTCGTCGCCGAGCGTACGACTTTCGACCACGAAGAGTCGAAGATTGAAACCAATCAGAATCAGAGCCAGGACGCCGGCGACCGCCGTCAGCAGCCAGACCGGTCTGGTGTTGAGAAATGGGCGGAAGGCGAGGTTTGGGGTGATCATCGCAGCTCTCCACTGACAACCGCCGCCGCGGGGGCCAACCTCGCAGCGCCAACCCGATCGACCACCGTGGTCGGACCGCACGGAGGCATCGCTTTCTCGGCCAGAGGAGCCAGCCCATCCTGTCCGGCCATCCAGTTCCTGAGCTCGGCATCGACCACGGGGTTCTCGCAGGTCAGCTTGACGTCAATTTCTGATTTCAGCCCGAGACTGTCGCGGATGAAACCCGTGGTGAGTCCGATCTCGCGGAGGACCGTCGCGGGGCTCCGATCGGCGAGGGCAAGGGGTTTGGTCCGCAACAGGCGCGGGACTCCATCCGTCAGCAGAAGGAGCGACAAGAAGCTCTCCTCATGCTGAACGACGAGGCTCGGGCGGACCGTGCCCGCACCCCGGGGAACGAGGGCGAAGAGCCGAGTTGTGATGAGACCGACCTCGACACCGATCGCGTTGAAGGCCGACTCGATGGCGTCCATCGCCCGCTCGATTCCGGCCAATACCAGCAGCCGTTTCTGCCCATCGACCTCCGGCAGCCTCACGATCGACAGACGCAGCTCGGTGGGTGCCACCGGAAGGAGCTTTTTGAGGCGCCAACGGACGATATCGCGCAGCTCGTCCTCCTTGCGCGGGGGTCGGTCGACATCGATCAAAAAGGAACGGAGCCAACTCGTGGGCATGATCACCGCCGCCGAGCGCGCTCCCTCGGCGGCTCCCTTGAGCCGGGCGAAAGCGGGTTCAACCGCCTCCTTGCTGACCGATTGAAGCCCCACCGGGCCCACCTCGAACGCTCCCGTTGGAAGATCTTCAGCCGCGCAGTGGATCTCGTCTCCCGCCGCACGATGCACGACGACCGCGTCGGTCGCTCCCAACACCCACCCGGTGTTGGGCGGTGGACTGGTGAATACCCGCTCCCAGTTCATTCCACGAACGTCACCTTGTTGATGTCGTGCAGCGAGGTTTCCCCGGAGAAGACCTTTTGCAGGGCCGACTCGCGCAGAAACCGCATTCCCTCTGCCTTGGCGGCCCGCTTGATTTCAGCGGCTGACCGCCGGTCAATGATGAGCTGGCGGATGTTGTCGGAGAGATTCAGGAGCTCGGCGATGGCCAGCCGGCCGCGATACCCGGTTCCGTTGCATTCGATGCAGCCCCCGCCCTCAAAGAACGTGAAATCGCGATAGCGATCGGGATCAAGGCCGGAATCCTCGAGCATGATGTCCGACACTTGGGCCGGGCGCTTGCAGTGGAGACAGATGCGACGTACGAGGCGCTGGGCGAGCACACAGTTCAGTGCCGACACGAAGTTATAGAGATCGACATTCATGTTGAGAAATCGCCCGATCACATCGACCACGTTGTTGGCGTGAACGGTGGTGAAGACGAGATGCCCGGTCAAAGCCGACTGAACGGCGATCTGGGCTGTCTCTTCGTCGCGAATCTCACCCACCATCACCTTGTCGGGATCGTGGCGGAGAATCGACCGCAGACCGCGGGCGAATGTGAGCCCCTTCTTCTCGTTGACCGGGATCTGGGTGATCCCCTTGAGCTGGTACTCCACCGGGTCCTCGATCGTCACGATCTTGTCTTCGGTGGAACGAATTTCGGAGAGGCACGCGTAGAGGGAAGTCGTCTTCCCCGACCCGGTCGGCCCGGTGACCAGCACCATGCCGTAGGGCTCGTTGATGAACTTCCGTAGCTGACGCTTGGAGTCGTCCTCGAAACCGAGAACGTCGAGATTGAGAGTCTTGAACTCGGCGTTCGTTGACTCCTTGTCGAGGATCCTGATGACCGCGTCCTCCCCGTGAACGGTCGGCATGATCGAAACGCGAAAGTCGATCGTTCGGCCCGAAAACCTGACCTTGAAACGACCGTCCTGCGGAATCCTCTTCTCGGCAATATCGAGCTCGGACATCACCTTGATGCGACTGACAATCGTCGAGTGGTGCCTCTTGTCAATCGACTTCATGGCCTGATAGAGGACCCCGTCGATGCGGTACTTGACCACGACCTCGCGGTCCTGGGTCTCGATGTGGATGTCGGACGCCCGGCGCTGGATCGCATTGAAGAGGATCGAGTCAACGAGCCGGATGATCGGTGAGGAGTCGGCGGTGATGCTGTCGATGGAGAGGACCTCCTCGCCATCCTCCGCTTCCTGCACGAGCTGCATGGAAAAACCCTCGGTGGCCTCGTCGAGGACCCGCTGGGTCGACTCCGATTTTTCGAGGATATCGGCGATTCGCCTGGCCGGGCCCACCGCGACCTCGAGAGGGCGCGCCAATGAGAGCTCGACCTCGTTCAGGCTGATGACGTTCGAGGGGTCCGCCATGATCACGTGGAGGATCTCGCCTTCAGAGCGCAACGGCAGGAAGTGGTAGCGCAACATCACCTCGACCGGGATGGTTCGAAAGAGCTCCGGATCGACGTGAAACTCGTCGAGAGGGTCAAAGGGCAGGCCCAGACGCTCCGCGAGCGCCTGAGCCTCCTGTTCATCCTCTCGGCCCTCTCTTTCCTGGTCGAGAATGACGAGCTGTTCCTCCAAGTTTGGGTCTGTAGCCATGGCTCCCTCACGCAATCCTGCTCACGATTGTGAGCAGCGGATAATAGACCGCCAGCAGCAGGCCGGCAACAACCAGCCCCATGATGACGAGGATCAGGGGTTCGAACAGGGTGACGATCCTGGTCAATGAAAACTCGATTGCCTCGTCGAAGAAATCCGACGTGTGCTGGAGCATCTCTGGCAACGCACCGGTCGACTCCCCGACCCGGATCATGGCGAGAGCCATCTCCGGCGCCTGGCGGGTGTCCTCGAGCGCTTCGGACAAAGGGCGCCCCTCCTGCACTTCCTGGACACAACCCAGAAAGAGCTCGGCAACGTAGGCGTTGCTCACCGAGGTCGCGGAGGTGTCGAGGGCCGGAACCATCGGCGTCCCGCCTCCGAGGAGGATTGCCAACGAACGGGCGAACTGAGAGAGGGCGAAGAGGTGGTTCAACCGACCAACCAGCGGAATATGCAGGATCCAACGGTCGGTGAGCAGCCGCCCGGTCGACGAGGAGCGCCAGACGCGAAACGCGTAGCCGACGAGAATCCCCCCGAGGATGATGAAAACGAAGTTGTTCTTGGTGAAATCAGCGGCGCCGAGCACGAACCTGGTCGGCAGCGGAAGCTCGGTCTCGAACTGCACATAGAAATCTCGAAAGGCCGGGATCACCCTCAGCATGAGGATGAAGACCAGACCGATCGAGAGGGTCAATAACACCGCCGGATAGGTGAGAGCGCTGACGATCTTCTTGCGAACGGCCTCGACCAGCCGCTGGTACTCGACGTATCGCATCAGCACCTGCTCGAGCTCTCCGGTACGCTCTCCGGCACGCAAAGAATTGGCATAGAGGCGCGGAAAGGTGTCGCCGAGGGCGAGAAACGCGTCCGAAAGAGCGACACCGGTCGTCACCTGCTGATGGATTTTTTCAAGTAGAGCGCCGAAATGAGGGTTGGTTTGCTGGCCTTTGAGAAGATCCAGCGACTGCGCCAACGGCAGCCCCGCATGGAGAAGCGTTCTGAGTTGGGTGTTGAAGAGCAGGAAGTCCTGACCTCCGACCTTCTCCGACCGAGAAAACAGCGGGATCCGAAAACGAGAGCGGCCGGCGGCCAGGCTGAAAATGTGAAAACCTTCGCCCTCGAGCTCGCGGCGCAGTGCATCCGGCGAGGCGGCAACCCGTCGCTGTTCGACCACCGAACCATCCGGGGCACCGAGACGGCAGACAAATTCCGGCACTCAGTAGCTCCCAAATTCTCGCGCATGGACAATCAACACCAGCCCTGTTTCGGTATCTTCCGCCTTGCCGGCGCCGACGTAGATCTTCTGTCTCGGGGACAGAAGCATGTGAGTTCTCAACAGGACATGGTTCTCCTGGGTACCGTCGGGACCCTCGCTCACCCGCGTCAGGACCAGCCGACGGAGCTGAATCTTATCGCCTGGATCGGGACTCCCCCACGGCGCGTCTTTCGAGAATTCAGGGGATTGGGCGGTGAACGAGATCTCGTAACCGTGTCCGATCTCCGCAGCTGCGGAGCTCCCCAACTCGCCCTCCAAAAGCGCGCCCCCAAGTCGGCGAATAACCGGAAACTTAAACATGCTTTTCAGCCTCTGATCCGTCTGCACCTGATCAGCCGAGCCGTACGGTGCAACATGTTCCGCGGCGTTTCCGGAATCGGGCCGACCTTCGAAAAGGTCGATTCTGATTCGGAAGCGGGCCGGAACGCGATCCAGTTCGGCGATCAGCTCTGCGACACGATCGACCACCTCCGGGAGATCCTGGACCGTGATCCTCGAGCGACTCGGTTGGAGAGTCAGGCTCCCGCTTTCTGACAGAAACGGCTGAACAGCCGCCGAGACCTCGGAGATCGATACGTGGTCGAGCCTGAAGGCTCGCGCTACGGTTTCGACCTCCGCCGCAGTCGTCACGGCCGCTGAAAACACCACCAACACGAACAACAGCCAGCGACGCGCCATGGCCTCACAGCTCCATCGCCGGATTGACGACGAAATAGACCGCGGTGTCATCGTCGTCATCGGTGGCAAATTGGTAGACACGCACATCATCTCCGGCCATTTCCACCTCCACCGTCGGTGGAGCGATCTCGGGGTCGCTCTCCACCTGGGCTTCGATCTCGGGTCGCGTACTAGGGACGCCGTCGTCGAGCACCGTCCTCCAGGCGAGGCCCCCGCTGACGGCCACGACCACCGCAGCAGCGGCCGCCAGCCACGGGCGCCGTCGATGGCGAAGACGACTGGAGAGGCGCTGCTGCCGGATCTGAGCCGTTACGGCCGCAGCACACGCCTCCACGCGAACGGGGCTGGCCGACGCCTCCCTGGCGACGGCGAAGAGCATGCTGGGATCTCGCGAAATGGCCCGGTCCGCGCACGAGCGACACTCGCGCAGGTGGTCACGGAACCTCCGCCTCTGCTCCTCGTCCATCGATTCCTCGAGATACGAATCCAGCATCTCGCGAATGTTTTTGCAGTCCATGTCATCCCCTCTCAGAAGCGGGCGCGTATTCCGGAAAACGCTTCCTCAACTCGCGCCGCAACGCCTTTCGAGCCTGGAAGATGTGGTTTCGAACCGTCGTTGCCGAACAGCCCAGGATCTCGGCCACCTCGGCGGTTTCCAGGCCGTGCATCTCTCGCAGAACGAACGCACTGCGCTGTTGCGGCGTCAAAACCTCGACCACCTCGCCGAGAATTCTGTCTGCCTCGCGGCCTTCGACACGCGAACCGGCGGTTTCTCCAGCGCCGACCAACCGTAGACGATGCTCAGTGCCGGCCTTGTGAGTCCGTTCGCGGCTGGTCCTCGAACGCAGGAGGTCGATCGCAAGATTGGTTCCGATTCGGTAGAGCCAGGTCGAAAAGCTGTACCGCGGATCGTAGCGGTCGAGGCGCTGCCATGCCTTGAGGAACGCCATCTGCACAACATCCCAGGCTTCGGCGTCGTCGGCGAGTACCCGGGCGACCGCCCGGTGGAGTCCTCCCGAGTGGCGTCGAACCAGCTGCGCAAAAGCTTCCTCATCGCCCCCTCGCGCGGAGAGGACCCAGTCGCGGTCATTCATCTCCACCTCGCCGATAAAAACGACGCTCGCTGGAACAGTGCACAGGTTCTCCCTCACCATCGTTCCCCGTTACGGTTTACGGAGCACAGTCCACCGCCGTTGGTACTTCCACGGACGAGACTAGCACTAAGTCGGCCGTACCCGGCCTCCTTTTCCTTTTTTCTCCCCTGCGCTTTCCAAGCGAAGGGGAGAAAAAAGGAAGAAATAGTCTCAGAGTAGGTTATTGTTCCTATGTCCTGGAGGCTTGGATGGACATTTCAATCGAATACTGCGGGGTTTGAAACTATCGCCCTCGGGCCGCCGGGCTGGCGGCCGAGCTGGAGACGGAGTTCGGGAGCAAGGTCAAGCTGATCGAAGGCAAGGACGGTGTCTTCGAAGTCGTGGTGGACGGGAACCTCGTTTTCTCGAAGCGACAGCTCGGACGCTTTCCCGACGATGGTGAAGTTGCCCGCACGATCCATGAACGGTAGGTAGGCGCTGGCGGACAGCTGAAAGCAGCAGGGATCAGCGGCAGCCAACAGCGGCAGAATCCAGCGAAAGATGACAGCGGCAGGAACAGTTGACAGCGGCAGCGTCAGATGGCAGGGACAGCATCCGCGACAGTCGTCAACGGCGGAAACCGTGACATGATCAGCTCCGGGTCGTTCATGCCCTTCCCCGAGCCGGTGAGGTCGGTGGTGTCAAGGGTCGGAACGACCGGCCTTCGAGGCCGGCTTGCCCTTGACACCACCGACCTCACCGGCTACCCCATCACCCCATGAACGACACTGAGGTGATCATGTCGCGGTTCCCACTGCCCACTGTCGCCGACACCTGCCCCTGCTGCTGTCGTTTGTCACTGACGACTGCCACTGTCATCTGGCTCTGATCCCTGAAGCTGCATTCTGTCGCCGCTCCCGGGCGTTGTCTCTCAGAAACGGCTGTGCAGTTACTCCCGCGGCATCTCTGGCATCGTCGCGGGTCGAGTGCCGATTGCTGATTCTCCAAAGGAGCTTCGCAGTTACCTAACCCGGACTATTCACCAGTCTCCGGCTGCAACGCCCGATGCACCGCACCCAGCGCCGTTTTCTCGCCTCGGGGTGCTCGACGCACTGTCAAGCACGCCTCCGCGCCCCTCGGGTCGAAAACGACCCTGGGCGCGTCACCTCGAACCTTTTGCTTCGAACACCGGTGAATAGTCCGGGCTAATCCTTGTCGGTCTCGGTCGGCGGCCGTCTCCGGTAGATGTGGCGTTCGAGAATGCGCGAGTAAGGCGTCCATGCCTCGTCGTCCGATGCGTCGACGGCGATCGCCTCGAGCATCCCGGCGATCTTCGAGTCGAGGTTGTCGACCATGTGAATCAGCTGAGCCTCGGGTGTTTTCGGCCGCCGCGGTGAGCCGTACTCGTACTCCCCGTGGTGGGACAGAAGGATGTGGAGCAGCTGGCGCCGAATCTCCGCCGGAAACCGCTCCAACTCACCGATCCTCTTCTCGACGTACAAGGTCTCCATCGGCAGATGTCCGATCAGTCGACCATCATCGGTGTACTCGATGGTCGAGGCAATCTCGAGCTCCCAGATCTTGCCCAGATCGTGCAGCAGCGCACCCGCCGTCACCAGGCTGTCATCGAGACCGTAGTGCCGTGCCAGACCCCGCGCCACCGTTGCCACTGAGACCGTGTGTTCGAGGAGGCCGGAGCGAAATCCGTGATGCATCGAGCGCGCAGCCGGGACGATCCGAAAGAGCCTCTCCACCTCGGGATCGGAGAAGATCCTGAAGAGGAGCTGTCGAAGGTTCGGGTCGCGTACCTCTTCGATGTGTTCGATCAGCTGCTGCCACAGCTTGGTCGGATCCGCCGCCGACGAGCGGACGAAGAGCTCCTCGTCGACTGACGCTTGTGGAACGGTCTCGGCCGTGCGCACCACCACTTGCAGCTGCTGCTGGTACCGCTGCACCTGACCCTTGACGGCCACCACGCTGCCGGGTTCGAGCACCTCGCGGAGACGATCGACGTTCTGCCAGACCAGCGCCGTCACCTCACCGGTTCGATCACCGAGGGTCGCCGCAAGATAGGGGCCGCCACCCCGCCGTTGGCGGAGATCCGCGGAAAGCACCGCATAGCGCTCCTCGAGCTCCGTGCCGACCCGAAGGTCTTTGATCCAGGTTCGAGTCTCGCTCATTCGCGTGACCCCTCAGGCTCCGCCGGGACGCGGGAATACCAGATCGAGGTACTCCTCGTTGACCTCGACAAGGTAGTCCTGGCGGAGCTTTTCCACCAGCCCCCGGGTCTGGTTTTCGTACGACTCTGCGGATCTCCTTCTCCGGAGCTCTGGCGCCACCTCTTCGAAGCTCTGGTAGCCCGCCGGGATGCGCGCGACGAGCCGGATGATCTGAACTCCGCCGGGCACCAGCAACGGATCGGTCAGGTCACCGTCGTCGATGCTCTGAAGGGCTGCGGTGAGATCCGGTCGACAGTCCGCGACCGGAATTGCGCCGAGATTTTGCAGCTCGGCTCCGGCGAGCGTCGCTTCCGCCCTCAGGTCTGCGCCCTCACGGACTCTTCCCACCATCCCCCGAGCGCGGTTCATCAGCTCGGCGTCGGTTGATCCTTCTGCAGTGAGAAAGACCTGCTCAAGCTCCACCTTGGCGGGAATTCGAAACTGTTCCTTGGTTTGCTCGTACTCGGTTTTGAGCTCTTCCATAGTAATCTCGACCGGCCTCACCTCACCCTGCACCGCGCGCTGCAAAAGTATGTTTCGCCGATATCGCTCTCGCAGGTCTTCCAGCGTCAGACCCGAGCTCTGCACGGCTTGCTCCCAGGCCTCGTCCTCGAGGAGGTTGTTTTCCTCGCGCAAGTTGGCGATCGCCTGATCAACCATCCCCTCCTCGACCGTCAGGCGTTTCTCGGTCGCCCGCTCCAGAAGAACGAGCTCGTTGACCACCTCCTGCAAAAGCATCTCGACAAACTGGCGCGCCTCGGCCTCGGACGGCGGTTCCGGAAACTGCGACAGCTCCGTGCGGACCCGCTGCGCGAAATCCGAGACGGTGATGATGCGGTCGTTGACCCGCACCAGGATGCCCTCGACGAGCATCTTCTCGGCGGCCGAAGCTGCTGCCGCAAAGGCCACCATTGCGACCAGAAAGGTCTTTGCCAAACTACGCATCGTCTCGATCCTCCGCATATCTCCCGCTATATTGAAACCACAGCAGCTGCTCATTCACTTCCACTCCGGTCTCCTCAACCAGTCCACCTATACACTGACGGGTGTGTTCCCGGGCCACCCGCAATCCGATCTCGGCGCGAACCTCGGCTGTGACCTCGCTGCGATCCGGGGGACCCGCCGGGACCACTTCGAGCACCTGGAAGATGTGGTATCCCGATGGCCCCTGCACCGGGTCCGAAAAAGCCCCAGGTTCGAGCGAAAAGATCACCTCGTCGATCTCGGGTGTCAAGCTCCCTTGATCGAAGAAGCCGAGCTCGCCACCGTCCGCGGCGTTGGGCGCGCGGCTCACCTCGCGCGAGACCTCGACGAAATCTTCTCCCGCGGCCAACCGCTGACGCGCCGCCAACGCCTCATCATGACTGTCGACGAGAACCTGTCGCACGTGAGCCTGGACAGGACGCACCACCTCGAGCCGGCGATCGACCTCGGCCGCGATCTCTGCGTCCGCCGGCTGCGGCGGCGGTCCGCAGAGCGCGTCGAGCAATCTCTGCATCTCGGACGGTCCAATCGCGATGGACGCCGCCGCCGGCTGGAGATCACGCCGGTGAGCCGCCTCGAGCACCAGCTGGCGATCGAGATACTGGTCGAGCAATCTCGATGTCACACGCGCGTTCACGCCCTGCCACGCCTCGCCCGTCACCTCCGCGACGTACTCCTGAAATGGTCCGATCTCGAGCTTCCGGCCGCCGACCCTGGCCATCGTTTGTCCATCATCCCCACAGCCCACCGCCGCGCCCGCAAACACGGTGGCAAGAGCCCAACGGAGGAGGCGGGAGCTGCCCATCAGCGAAGACTAGCACGAAAGGGCCCAGCCACCCACCCACCCGTTACTGGATGCTCGATGCTGGATGCTCGATGTTCGTGGATGTGCTCGTGCTCGTGCTCGATGCAACAATCCCCGGCTCCCGGTTCCAACCTGTCAACCGGCATGTGACCTCGGGTGATGTTTTGTCGGCAGCGGCAGGAGCAGGGTCAGGATTCAGCTTCCGCGACAGAAGACCGCGGCAGCAGCAGCGTTCAGGGTCAGGATCAGCGGCAGTTGACAGTGTCAGGGTCAGCATCAGTCTCCGAAACTCGCAACCCCTGCCGCTGATCCTTTCCTCGACGGCTGTCACGGTAACCAACGACTGTAGAGGGGCCTCAAAATCCAACCGAAGACGCTGGCCATGGGCCGTCCGGAAAGCGCCGATCCGGTGCGCAGCAGCCCTTCTCCGACAAGAAAAAAGTCAAGCAACACCAAAAGTGAAGCGCCGGGTCCAAGGTCGTTTCTCAGGTTGGCGACGCCGCCCACAAGCTCCGCGGTCGCCCCCATCAGCGTCAGCCACATCGGATGGACGCCCAGATGCTCACCCCACAGCTCCTGGTCGGACCTCGGGCCGAGGGTCACCCCGGCCGTCACCAGGGTCGTCATCAGGATCGATGGCGGCCTCGATTCGGCATGCCGGGGGACGCACGGGGCCTCCGACGGCGGTGCCAAGCGGAGCTCCCGGTCACCGGTTTCGTCACCCGCACAGCGTCTAAATGTATAGACCCAGTCGCGACCCTCCTGACTGACCCCCCGGACACGATAGACGCGGCTTCGGAAACGCAAGGTTCCGTCGCGATCCCAATCTCGGCGGAGGATCGGAGACACCAGCTCGAGCTCTCCGCGGTCCTCGTCGATGGACCGCAGCCTCGGCGTCGGTCGTTCTCCATCGAGATCCGGCTTCGGCGTCAGGAGCAGAAGCGGCAGGCCAACCGGCGATCCGATCGGTTCACCGTCGGCCGCGACCATCGCGAGGCGGGTGACTCCGAAAGCAAACAGGAGTGGTCCCGGCAGGGCCAGCGCCAGAGGCATGAAGAACTCACCACCGAAAGCTGCAGCCGCAAGCTGAACAACGCCCAGCGTGCCGACCAGTATCTCGAGAAATGCGGAGATCTGCGTCGCACATCTGGCGTTGAAGGCCCACTCGTCCTGCCAAAGTTTCTGAAGCTTTGCCGGCGCCAGACCGAGCAATGGCAGCAGCAGGCAGGTCGCCCGGCGAATGCGCCTTCCACGCGTTTCGGCCGTAGCCCTTTCGGATATCTCGGAGATGTTCTCAACATCGAGATTGAAGACACCGCGCATGGCCGTGGCCTCATCCCACCTCCGCAGGACCCAGCGATCACCGTGCCCGGCTTCGAGTCGATTGACGACCTCGAACGGTTGACCGCGCCACATCACAGCCGTGCCCGGGGTCTTCCCCTCGGCCGGTCGCCACCCGAGGTCGTAGCGCGGGCTGGAGACGATCAGCTCATCAACGGTCGACGGGCTCGCGCGGACCCCATGGCCGAGGTCTTCACCATGCTCGACGTCCATACAGCAATGGTACTCCCTTGAAGAGCTTGGAGTGACAGCAATCAGGGTCAGCGACAGGATACAGGTGCAGCCAGCAGCGGCAGATGGCAGCGGCGGCGGCAGCAGCCGTCAGCGACAGGTGGCCGCGGCAGCGACAGCATCCAGGGGCAGTTGACAGCGGCAGTTACAGAGGGCAGGGACAGCAGCCGTG
>CBDTWX010000046.1:0-17124 GCA_965364305.1 uncultured Thermoanaerobaculia bacterium | reverse complement strand
CGGCCGGCTTCACCCTGACCACCGAGGTCTGCACCTATTACTACGACCACGATCAGAGCTACCCCTCGACAATCGAGGCCGAGGTCGACGAGGCGATGGCCAAGGTCGAGGAGATCATGGGCACCAAGTTCGGCGATCCGAACGACCCGCTGCTGGTGTCGGTCCGCTCGGGTGCTCGATCCTCCATGCCCGGCATGATGGAGACGGTGCTCAACGTGGGCCTGTGCTCGGCCACGATCCCGGGCCTGATCGCCAAGACCGGCAACGCGCGTTTCGTCTATGACGCCTATCGCCGGTTGATCATGATGTACTCCGACGTGGTCATGGAAAAGGCCGCCGGCATCGAGCCCGAGGAGGGCCAGGGCATCCGCCAGCAGCTCGACCGCATGCTCGAGGAGGTCAAGGAGAAGGGCGACTACGCCACCGACGCCGACATCTCGGCCGAGGATCTCGAGGACCTTTCGAATCGCTTCAAGGCAAAGGTGAAGGAAGTCCTCGGCAAGGAGTTTCCCGACGATCCCAAAGAGCAGCTGTGGGGCGGCATCGGTGCCGTGTTCTCTTCGTGGAACGGCAAGCGCGCCGTCTCGTATCGCCGTATCGAGGGCATCCCGGACGACTGGGGCACCGCCGTCAACGTCCAGGCGATGGTCTTCGGCAACATGGGCGACGACTCGGCGACCGGCGTCGCCTTCACCCGCAACCCGGCCACCGGCGAGAACAAATTCTACGGCGAGTGGCTTGTCAACGCCCAGGGTGAGGACGTGGTGGCCGGGACCCGTACCCCGAACCCCCTCAATGAGGACACCAAGAACGAGCAGAACGAGCACCTCCCATCGCTCCAAGTCGCCATGCCGGAGGTCTACGAGCAGCTCTTCGCTATCCGCAACCAGCTCGAGGACCACTATGCGGACATGCAGGACATCGAGTTCACGATCCAGAACGGCCGTCTGTGGATGCTGCAGACCCGGGTCGGCAAGCGCACCGGTACTGCCGCCCTCAATATGGCCATGGACATGCTGTCCGAAGGCCGGATCGACAACCGGACCGCGGTCATGCGGCTCAAACCCGAGCAGCTCGACGAGCTTCTCCATCCGATCGTCGACCCGAACGCCGAGGCGCGGGCCGAGCTCATCGCCAAGGGCCTGCCCGCGGGCCCCGGCGGCGCCGCCGGCCAGATCGTCTTTTCGGCCGACGCCGCGGTCGAGTGGACCAAAGCCGGCAAGACGGTGCTCCTGGTCCGTGAAGAGACCAACCCCGAGGATGTCGAAGGCATGCGCGCGGCGGTCGGCATTCTGACCGGTCGCGGCGGCATGACCTCGCACGCGGCGCTTGTCGCCCGCGGCTGGGGCAAGTGCTGCATCGTCGGCGCCGGCGCCCTCGACATCGACGTCGTCGGCAAGACCATCAAGGTCGATGGCAAGGTATTCAACGAAGGCGACGTGCTGACCCTCAACGGCACCCGCGGCCTGGTCTACGTCGGCGAGCTCGACATGATCGACGCGACCGAGAACCCGCGATTCGTGGACTTCATGAAGCTGGCCGACGACATCCGGGTCATGAACGTGCGAACCAACGCCGAGACCCCCGACGACGCCGGTACCGCGATCGAGTTCGGCGCCGAGGGCATAGGCCTCTTCCGCACCGAGCACATGTTCTACGGCAAGGGCTCCGAGGAGCCGCTCTTCATCCTCCGCAAGATGATCATGGCCGGCTCCGAGCCGGAGCGACGCGAGATCCTCGAAGAGCTCTACCCCTTCGTTAAACGCGACATGAAACGGACCCTCGAGGTCATGGGCTCCCGCCCGGTGACATTCCGCCTGCTCGACCCGCCGCTGCACGAGTTCGTGCCGCAGAACGAGGCCGAGCGCAAGGAGCTCGCCGAGGCCCTCGGCATCGATGCCTCGGAGCTCGACCGGCGTGCCGACGAGCTGCACGAGATGAACCCGATGATGGGGCATCGCGGAGTGCGTCTGGGCATCACCTTCCCCGAGATCTCCGAGATGCAGTTCCGGGCGATCCTCGAGTCGGCGGCCGAGATCCGCCGGGACGGCGATCAGTGCTTCCCCGAGATCATGGTCCCGGTGACCTGTGCCAAGGAGGAGCTCGACGCCCAGCTCGCCTCGGCCAAGAAGATCCACGCCGAGGTCTGCTCCAAATACGGTGTCGACGAGGTCGAGCACCTCTACGGCACAATGATCGAGATCCCGCGTGCGGCGCTGACCGCGGACGAGATCGCCGAGACCTGCGAGTTCTTCAGCTTCGGCACCAACGATCTGACGCAGATGACCTTCGGCTTCTCACGCGACGACATCGGCGGCTTCCTGCCCGACTACCTCGACAAGAAGATCCTCGCGGTGGATCCGTTCCAGGTCCTCGATCGCGACTCGGTGGGCGTGCTGGTCAAGACCGGCATCGACAAGGGCCGTTCGACCCGACCCAACCTCAAGGTCGGGATCTGCGGCGAGCACGGTGGCGAGCCGAACTCCGTCGAGTTCTGCCACCTTGTGGGCATGGACTACGTGAGCTGCTCGCCCTACCGCGTGCCGATCGCGCGTCTTGCGGCAGCTCAGGCGCAGATCAACCATCCGCGATCCTGACTTCGTCAGCATCGCAGTTGATGACTTCTCCCGCGCTCTTCGGAGCGCGGGTTTTTTGCCGCGAGCCTAGGCTCGCGGCGGGCGAGACGCCCGCGCCACACAGGAGTTTATGGTGCACGCGTCTCGCGTGCACGTCCCTCCGGGATTGACGCTGCTCCTGTGTCCTGTCGCTGTCTCAGTTCTCTGTCATTGTTGGCTGGAGCTGTCACCTGTCGCTGAAACTTGCCACGGTCGCTGATTTCTGCCGCTGCCTCTGCCCCTGTTGGCGACTCGATCATCGAGCACGAGCACGAGCACGAGCACGTACACGAGCTCGAACACGCGCAGGGTGCCGGACCTCCGCCGATGACGTGAAAACTCGCGCCAGGTGTACGATGGCATCAAGGAGTGATCCATGTCGTGGAGGCCGTCTGCTCTTGTTTGGGTTGGTCTTTTTTTGGTTGCCAGCGGATGTGTCGCCGAGGAATCGCCCGCCGAAGGAGAAACACGTCGGATCTTTGACGAGATGCCCGCTGAGATCGATCCCGCTGCCCGGTACATCTTCTATCTCCACGGGCGGATCATCGAGGAAAAGGGCGTGCGGCCGACTCACCCGCGTTTCGGCGTTTACGAGTACCGGAAGATTCTGGAAACCTTCGCCGATCGCGGTTTTGTGGTGATCTCCGAGGTGCGACCGTCGGGCGCCGATGCGGCGACCTGGGCTGGGCGGGTCGCGCGCCAGGTGAGGCGGCTGATCGACAACGGTGTGCCACCACATCAGATCACCGTGGTGGGATTTTCAAAGGGCGGTGTGATCGCCATATTCGCCTCGTCGGCACTCGCTGATGACCGCATCAACTTCGTTTTCATGAGCGCGTGCGGGCCGTGGGTCAAGGGACGGCCAGACCTGGTGCCGCTGGGGCGGCTTTTGGCACTCCGGGATTCGACGGACAATCTTGTCGGTGCGTGCACCGAACTCTTCGCGCGAGGAAGCGATGGGGGAGTCCAGAGAGAGGTCGTGACCGACCTCGGCGGCGGCCACGGCGCCTATTACCGCCCGCATCCCGAGTGGATCAACGAGGTGACGGCTTGGGCGTTCGCCGGCGGGTGAGAATTACTCAGCTCGCCGGTTGAGCGCTCGCACCCCGAGAAAGGTGATGGCGGCAAAACCTCCGAGAATGATCGCCGCCAGGATGAGGCCGCGGGTGAAAAGCTTGTTGACCTCGCGCGTGAAAGCCTGGTCCATCAAACGGTCGAGATCTTCAAATGTCGCGGCCCGCTCTTCGCGCAACGCCGCGAGCACGATGCCGCGTTCGGTGGCGATGGCCTCGAGTACTGCGAGTCTTTCCTCGCGAATCGCCGCCAGTACGGCCTCTCGTTCGGCCGGCAGGTCCTGCCTCATCACTGTGTCGCGCTGCTGATTTACGAACTCGAGCGTCCGAGTGAGATAGCCATCGAGAGCCGCAAGAACCGCGACCCGCTCTTCGGCCACCAGGCCGGGCAAAGACTCGACCAGGGGTGACAGTTGCTCCACTCGTGACGCGACCAACTCGAGGTGCTCGAGATGACCGATGTCATCCGGAATCGAGTCGTAGCGTGCATCCATCGTGAAAAGCACCGCCTGCCATCGGGCGAGCTTCGGAATATACTCGGCGTTGATGTCGATTCGGGCGACCAGGTCTTCGATCGTCTCGGTCACCGACCCGATCGATTTCAGGGCGTTGCCGCCAGCCCGAGCCGTGAACTCGGCGAGAAAGGCGGCAGAACCGCGGCGGGAAGCAAAGCTATCGTCGATCGGATGCGCGGACGCCTTCTCGTAAATCAGCTGCCTTCCGCGTTCGTAGTTGGTGTTCGGACCGGCGTTGTCGATGATCAGCTTGATATCCGCTTCCATATTGTCGAGGACCCGGGTCACGAGCTGGAGCTTGTCCGGGCCCATCCCGCGATCTGCGGCGCGGTCGAAATAGTCACGCATCTGGGCTACGAGAAACCAGGCGTCAACCAATGCAGCGAGAGGGTCGGGCTGGAAGAGCGCATGCTGCATCGCTGGAATGCCGTTGGTCAACCAAAGGAGAGCGTTGCGGCGGCGAATCGAATCGTCTTCCGTCAGCAAGACCTCTTCGCCCGCCTCCTCCATGAGGCCCGAGAATCTGTCGGCCAGCGAACGCACCTGCACTCGGAGGGCGGCCGCCGAAATCGTCATCTCGGTGCTCTTCATCAGCCGCGTCTCTCTCGGCCCTTTCGTTGCGCACGCGGCTGCGGGAATCAGCAACGCCGCAACGACCGCTCGCATTGGTGGTGAGTGGCGCATCACGGGACCTCCTCGGCTTGGGAGGTGATTCTACCCTGAATAGAGGCGTGGCTCACGCCTGGAGAGGCCGAGCAATGAAGACCCGATCGCCGGTCCGCGTTCCCATGATCTGCCATTTGGTGCCGCAATGGCAGAAAAGGGCTCCGAGGGTGGCAGATTCAGGAAGCTCGAGGATTTCAACCCGTGGCTCGCCGTCACCGTCGAAGATGACCACCCGAGGACGGCCGTGATGTGCGCCTGCCGCGGTTTCGCCGGGCGACCGCGATAGCGGCTCGAGATCATCGTGGGAACTCACCCGTCTTCCTCGATTTGGAGTTTAGCAAGAACTGTGCCGGTGTTGGATGACCATATTTCACGCCGTTGATACCACGAGAGCTCCTGTCTTCGGAATTCCGAATCCCGAATTCGGTATTCCGAATGCCGATCAACCGACCTCGAAGGTGGACGTGCCGTCTCCGGGCGGGGTCATGACTCTCCGCGAGATTCGCGGTTCCCACTGGCAATTGTCGCGGATCACTGCCCCTGCGGCTGATCTCCGTGCTTGTTGGCTGGCGCTGTCATCTGTCTCTGAACACTGACGCTGTCTTTTGCCGCTGCAACCTGTCGCTGCTCCTGATTGCTGCCCATGTCGCCATAGAAAACTGAGGATCAACCTTCAGGCTATGGGTATGGTGCGGGCTTCGCAGCTTCCCTACCGAGATCCAAACCGGTACTCGATGTTGGCGAGGACCGACTTGCGACTGCCGACCCCGCCTTCGAGGGTCAGGTTCCAGTGCTCGCCCAGACCTGCCACCATTCCGATCTGGTAGTTCCACGGATCGGATTGCTCGAGGTCGACATAGTAGGGAACGAGGCCCAAAAAGGGCATCTCCCAAATCCCCTCGTGGGTCTCCTCGGCCCGCTGGTACATGGCGCCGACCCAGACCGCGGCGCCGGCAAACGTTAGCCCGATGCGCGGTGTGACCAACCACCCGCTCACTGACGACGACGTGACGTCGAGGTTGGTCTCGGTGACGTCGTAGGTGATCGTCGTGAACCACCCCTCTCCGCCGAAGGCGAGGGTGACGCCGGCGCCGTACATGAACCCGGAGTAGTCGATCCGGATGTCGTTGAGGAGGATGGGCAGCCCGAGATCGACATCGCTGAGCTTGACCGTGGTGGTTCCGTCGATGGCGCCGCCGAGCACGTAGACATTGAGGAACGGCAACAGCCAGTAGTCGAGCTTGAGGTGATAGCTGTCGGTGTTGTTCTTGATTTCGAGACCCTCGGCCGCGCCGATGTCGAGGCCCGCGAGCGGTACCTCCAGCGTCTTGATGTCGTAGGGTTGGGTCTGGTTGTACAGCGTGAAACCGATACCCCATTTCATCGGCATCTGATGTCCCCGATCGGGTACGCCGATGCCCTGATTCTGCGCCCAGGCAGGACCGGACGCTGCCAAAAAAAGAATCGCCATCGCCAGCAACAGGACCTTGGTACCTCGGTACAATGAATCCTCCTCTCCCACTCGGCTCGGAATTTGTACGGACTGGTGCGCCAATCGAGGCGCCCAGCCACCGATGAATCGCTGTCAGTGTAACTCATCTCAATACCCGGCGGCGATGGCGTAGAATGCTGCGACTGCGGGGAGGATCATGGCTGCTGACGCGCGAGGCATCTTGTTCATCGTCTCGTCGCCATCGGGTGGCGGCAAGACAACCCTGATTCGCGAGACCATCGCACGGCTCGCCGGGGTCGGCATCGAAGGCCATTTTTCAATCTCTCACACCACCAGACCGGCACGGCCGAAGGAAACCGACGGTGAGGACTATCACTTCGTGGACCAAGCGACGTTTGAGAGCATGGTGCAGCGGGGAGAGTTCCTCGAGTGGGCCGAGTATGCCGGTTACCGTTACGGGACCTCCCGACAGGCGGTCGACGAACAGCTCACAGCCGGCAACGACGTGTTCCTCGACATCGAGGTCCAGGGGGCCAACCAGGTCAAGACGCTGGTTCCCGAGGTGGTCAAGGTCTTTATTTATCCGCCGTCCTACGAGGTGCTCGAAACTCGCCTCCGCGAGCGCCGGCAGGATCATCCTGAGGCCATCAAACGCAGGTTGCAGTTGGCTTTGCGTGAGTTTCAGGTGGCGGGGGAGTTCGATTATGCTATTATCAACGACCGTTTGGAAGAGGCGGTGAACGCCCTGTTCGGTGTGTGCATCGCCGAACACCATCGATCGAAACACATGAAGCCACGTCTGGACGCTATCAGAACGGCCTTCCAGGCCTCGCTCGAGAAGGATTTCAATCAATGATTGAGTTACCAAAAGAGTTCGACTCCATCTTCCGCTACATCGTCGTGGTCTCGCAGCGCGCCGAACAGATCATCAACGGCGCCAAGGTCCGGAGCGAAAGCCGCTTCAACAAGCCGACCCTCAAGGCGCGTGACGATGTGGAGGCCGGCAAGGTGGATTGGCGAGTGCTGACTCAGGAGGAGCTTGACGCCCACCGCCAGGCCCTGGTCGAGCAGTTCCGCGCCGAGGTTGGAGCCGCCACCGAGCCCGCCTCAGATCAACCGATTCCGGATGTTCTGCCGACCACCGAGGCCCCGGCTGAGGTTGCTGCAGGCGACGAGGAGCGAGACGACGAGCTGGCCCGGCTGCAGCGTCTGCTGGGCATGACCCAGCAAGCGGCTGAAGATCAGCCCGCAGAGGGTGACGCTCCCGCCGAGGAGGCTGCCGCGGCGGACGAGCCCGAGGAGGAGTCTGCGGGGGATGGCAAGGCCAAAAAGGACTGAGCACCGTTCGGATAAGTTTCCACGGGGCCGTGGCTATGCGTCCCCGTGATCTTCAGCGCTATCTCAAGGACACCGGCTGGTCTTGGTCGCCGGAACCGCCCGATCGATCACAGGATATCGGCGCGCCCGAAGGCCCAGCGTTCGGAGATATTGATGCCCTCGCCAGATCAGCTGAAGGCTGTTCCCTCTGTCGGTTGAGCGAAAAGCGACGGACCGTCGTCTTTGGCGAGGGGCACCCACAGGCGCCGGTGATGTTCGTCGGCGAGGGCCCGGGAGCCGACGAGGACCGTACCGGAAGACCGTTCGTTGGTCAGGCCGGTCAACTCCTCGACCAGATGATCTTCGCCATGGGCTTCGAGCGGCACGAGGTCTACATCGCCAACGTCGTCAAGTGCCGGCCGCCCGGCAACCGCGACCCTCAGGAAGACGAGATGTCTGCCTGCGCGCCGTACCTCGAACGGCAGATCGAGCTCATCGAACCGCGAGTCTTGGTTGCGCTCGGTAAGCCGGCGTCGCGCCGCCTGACGGGGTCATCCAAACCGATGGGCGCGATGCGCGGGCGCTGGTCTTCCTACCGTGGAATTCCTCTGATGCCGGTCTTCCACCCGGCCTACCTCCTCCGTAACCCGAAGGCGAAGCCGGATGTGTGGAAGGACCTCAAGCTCATTCTTCAGCGGTTGAAATCAACCGCCGAAGAATGAGAGATCCGGTACGCTCTTCTTGCTTCGACGTGCAGGGTGCCACCCCTCACATTGTTTGCCCATGCGCCCTCAAGGTGGTAGCACTTTCAATGCAAACAATGTGAGGAGTTGCACCGGTGTCATCGACGCTCCTTCGCGCGCCCCATTGGCTGCGAGATCAGCGATCCCTCTCCAAGTACCTCAGACACTCCCCATCGACAACAGCACGCGAACCTCGTTGAGCGTGGGCTCAACGGTCCCTTTCGAGATAACGGAGGAACTCCCCATCGGTTGACAACAGCAGGATCGTCTCCTTGTCCATGGTCTGGGTGTAGACCTCCATCGTCTTGAGGAACCGATAGAAGTCGGGGTCCCGGTTGTAGGCTCTGGCATAGACATCCGCCGCTTCGGCGTCGGCTTTGCCCTTGATCTCCTGCGCCTGGCGGTAGGCCTCCGAAGTGATTTCCTTGAGATCGCGGTCCTTGTTGCCGATAATGCGTGCCGCCTCGCCGGCGCCCTCGGAGCGGTACTCCTCGGCGATCCTCTTGCGCTCGGAGATCATGCGTTCGTAGACCTTGGGACGGTCCACCTCGGCGTAGTTGGTGCGTTTGAACTGGAAGTCCAGGATCTCGATGCCGAGCACCTCGGTACGGGCCGAAGCATTGGCAAGGACCTCCTGTTCCAGAACCACCCGGCCGGCGGAAATCTTCCGAACGTCTTCACTTGCGATAGCGGAGCTGACCTCGAACTCGCGATTGGTCGATCGCACCACCTCGATGAGGTCGTGTTTGGCGATTGTGTTGCGGGTTTCGCCGTCGAGGATGTCGTCGAGCCGCGACTGGGCGCCGCGTTCGTCTCGAAGGCGCTGGAAAAAGAGCAGCGGATCGGTGATCCGCCATCGGGCGTAGGTGTCCACGTAGATAAAGCGTTTGTCCCTGGTCGGCACCTCGTTGGGTTCGCCGTCCCACTCGAGAAATCGTTTGTCGAAGTAATTGGCCTTCTGGATGAACGGCATCTTGGCCTTGAGCCCCGGGGTGAATATGGGATCACCCACCGGCCTTCCGAACTGGGTGATGATCACTTGCTGCGCTTCGTTGACCACGAAAAAAGCCCCGCCGAGGGTCGCGACGACCAGCAGGATGATGACGACGACGACGACGAGTGACAGCTGTTTCATTGTTTCACCTCCGCCCCGTCCAGTTGGAGGAGCGGCAGCACTCCCTGTAAGCCGTTGTCAAGTAGGATTTTGCGTTGCATGGCCGGGTAGATGGTCTCCATCGTCTCGAGGAAGATGCGCCGGCGGGTCACCTCGGGGGCCCGACGGTAGGCCGCGTAGACCTCCTCGAAGAGCACCGCGTCGCCCCTGGCGCGGTTGACGCGGTCGATGGCGTAGCCCTTGGACTGTTCGATGACCTGCGCGGCCTCGCCCCGGGCCCTGGGGATCACCCGGTTGTAATCTCCGCGGGCCTCGTTGATCGACCGTTCACGCTCCTGCTCGGCCTGGTTGACCTCGTTGAATGACGGTTTGACGGGATCCGGGGGGTTGACGTTTTGGAGGACGATCTGGTCAACCACAATGCCGGTCTCGTAGCGGTCGCACAGCTCCTGTAGCTTGATCTTGACCTCGTCCTCGATCTGCAGGCGGCCGACGGTGATGACCTCGTCCACCGAACGATCCCCGACCACCGACCGCATGACGGCCTCATTCATGTCGCGGAATGTCTTGGAGACACTGCGCACCTTGAACAGGTACTTGTACGGATCGGCGACCCGGTACTGGGCGATCCACTCGACGACGGCCACGTTGAGGTCGCCGGTGAGCATCAGCGATTCACCTTCGAAATCCCGATCGGAATACCTGGTGCGGACGCCGGCTTCGATGGTTTGGAAGCCGAACTCCTGTTTGAGCTGGCGTTGCACCGGCACCTTCATCACCTGCTCGATCGGAGATGGGAGCTTGAAGTTGAGTCCCGGATCGGCCGTCCGGTTGAACTGCCCAAATCGAAGAACGATGCCGACCTCCTCGGGTTGGATCGTGAAGACAGCGCTGATGACCACCATCGCCCCGATCAGGAGCAGCGCGCCGTAGAGAATCACCTTGGTCGGTGGTTTGCCCGGTCGGAAGTTGCCGATGTCGATGGTTCGCGGTCCCTGGGAATCCATTGTTTCTCCCTTCTTCAGTTCTGATGTGGGCCGGTCAGCACGATGGTGACGTCACACACGTTGGTGCCGCTAGGCCCGGTTCTGATGGCGTCGCCGACTGCCTCGAAGGCAGTCGCGCTATCGTTGTTGGCGAGCGCGGTCTGCGGGTCGATGCCTGTGGCTCTCAGACGCGCGACGGTGGTCGGGTCAACCACCGCCCCCGCGTTCTCCGAGAGGCCGTCGATACCGTCCGTGCCTCCGGCCAGCAGGACGGCAGCGGCGGCGTTCTCGAGCTCGAGAGCCGCGCTCAGTGCAAGCTCCTGGTTTCGTCCGCCGCGGCCCGAACCGCGGACGGTGACTGTCGTCTCTCCGCCAAAAATCTCAGCGATCGGTCGGTTCGGTCGATTCCGCCGCGCGTTCGCACCCAGCTCTCTGCCTCGGTCGGAGGCCTCGCCCTCGAGGTAATCCGGGGATATCTCGATCGTGTATCCGATGTTTTTCAGAGACTCGGCGGCCGCTTCAACGGCGGTGCGGTTGTTGCCGATGACGCGTGTCGAGGTGGTCGCCGTCCATGAATTGTCGTTCGCCGGTTGTCGTGCGGCGGCTGCGAGGTGGGCGATGACCACATCCGGGACGACGTCGATGATCTCGAATCGCTCGAGGACGGCAAGCGCGTCCCCAGCGGTGGAATCAGAAGGCACCGTCGGGCCGGAGGCGATGTCGGGCAGCGGGTCGCCGAGCACATCCGACAAGATCAGAGTTCTGACGGTCGCGGGCGCGGCAGCGCGGGCGAGCCCCCCTCCGGCGGCCACCAGGAGCTGACGGCGCACCGCGTTGACCTCGGTGATGGGGGCGCCGGCCTCGAGCAAAGCCTTGGTGGTGATGTGTACATCGCCGAGATCGAGGCCCTCCTCGGCGGCCGCCATCAGTGCCGAACCGCCACCCGAGAGCAGTACCACGAGAAGATCTTCTGCGCCCAGGCCTTTTGCCATTTCAAGAAGCCGCCGCGTCGAACGCTCTCCGTGCTCGTCGGGATAGGGGTGGGCGCCGCGCAAGATGACCGCCTTTTCCTCGACGTCTGCAGGTACGGGTGCGCCATGAGGAGTGAGAACCATGATCTCGCTCGCCCAGGCAGGCGCAGTTTCGAGCCAGGCGCGGGTGAGACCGGGAGCGGCCTTGCCGATTGACATCACGACGCGGCGACCCCTCGCCGTTGGCAACGGCTCACCGCCGACCATGATCTGGCCGCCTGAGCATCGAATTTGTTCGGGCACGAGATTCTCAGGCTGCACGGCCGCCACGGCAGCCTCAAAAGCCTCGAGCGCGTCCCTCCGCATGTGGTCGATCGACACCATGGTCGGCAGTGTAACGCAGTGAATTGGGAATTGGGAATTCGGAATCAGGAATTCGGAATCCCCGCCCTCCCTTTTCGGGGGAGGGCGGTAGGGAATTGACTGAAAGCCTGAAACTCGAGACTAAGAACCGACCTCCGGCTTTATCGGCTGCAGCGTGAGCTCGCCATCCTCTACATCGAGCACGATCCGGGTGCCGGCACCGATGTCTCCTGCGAGCACCAGACTCGCCAACGGGTCCTGCACGAGGCGCTGGATGGTGCGCTTGAGTGGCCGCGCGCCGAAGTCCGGGTCAAAGCCCTCACGGGCGAGAAATCGCGCGGCAGATTCGGTGACCTCGACCTTGAGACCCTGACCGGCGAGCAACCGGTTGAGGTTGGCGATCTGGATGTGGACGATCTTCTCGACGTCATCCTCGGAGAGCCGGTGGAAGACCAGCGCCTCGTCGATCCGGTTGAGGAACTCGGGCCGAAAGTGTTGCTTGAGCTCGCCCTCGACGAGCGTCATCATGCGTTCGCGCTCGGACTCGGGCAATTCTCTTATGACCGATGAGGCGATGTTCGATGTCATGATGACCACCGAGTTTCGGAAGTCCACCGTTCGCCCCTTGCCGTCGGTCAGGCGACCCTCGTCGAGAAGCTGGAGGAGGACATTGAAAACGTCTGGGTGGGCCTTCTCCACCTCGTCGAGGAGGATCACCGAGTAGGGTCGGCGACGCACCGCCTCGGTGAGCTGGCCGCCCTCGTCGTAGCCGACATAGCCCGGGGGGGCGCCGATCATCCGCGCCACCGAGTGCTTCTCCATGTACTCGGACATATCGATGCGAACCATGGCGCGCTCGTCGTCGAAGAGGAATTCTGCGAGCGCCCTCGCCACTTCGGTCTTGCCGACGCCCGTGGGGCCGAGGAAGAGGAAGGATCCGATGGGTCTCGCGGGATCCTTGAGCCCGGCGCGAGCGCGTCGCACAGCGGCCGCCACCGCGGTGACCGCGTCATCCTGACCGACCACCCGTTCGGCGATCCGGTCCTCCATCTGCAGGAGCTTAACCTTCTCGCCCTCGAGGAGTCGTGACACCGGGACCCCGGTCCAGCGCGAGACCGAACGCGCGATGTCCTCCTCGGCGACCTCTTCAGCGAGGATGATGCCATGCTCGGTCTGGTGCGCTTTGAGCGCCTCCGACGCCGCCTCGAGCTCCTGGTTGAGATTGACGAGCTCGCCATAACGGAGTTGGGCAGCACGTTCGAGATCGCCGTCGCGCTCGGCCCGATCGGCCGCCTCTCGGGTCTCTTCGATCTTCTCTTTGAGCTCCTGAAGCCGTGTGATGAGCTCCTTTTCTTTCTGCCATTGGGCTTTGAGCCCGGTGCTCTGCTCACGCAGCATCGCCAGCTCTTCTTCGATCGCAGCGCGACGCTCTTTCGAGGATTTGTCCTTTTCCTTGGTCAGCGCCCGCTTTTCGATCTCGAGCTGCAAGGCGCGTCGTTCGAGCTGGTCGATCTCGGTCGGCATCGAATCGATCTCGATCCGCAGGCGGGAGGCCGCCTCATCCACCAGATCGATCGCCTTGTCGGGCAGAAATCGGTCCGCGATGTAGCGATCGGACAGGGCCGCCGCCGCCACCAGGGCGGTGTCGGCGATCCGGACTCCGTGGTGAACCTCGTACTTTTCCTTGAGCCCGCGCAAGATGGCGACGGTTTCCTCGACCGAAGGCTCACCGAGCATAACGGGTTGGAATCGTCTTTCGAGAGCCGCGTCCTTCTCGATGTACTTGCGGTACTCGGTCAGCGTCGTGGCGCCGATCGCCCGGAGCTCACCCCGTGCAAGCGCCGGCTTGAGGAGGTTTGCGGCATCCATGGCTCCCTCTGCGGCGCCGGTGCCGACTAGGGTATGGAGCTCATCGATAAAGAGAATGACCTCGCCCTCGGAATCAACAACCTCTTTCAACACCGCTTTCAGACGATCTTCAAACTCGCCGCGATACTTGGCGCCGGCAATCAACGCGCCCATGTCGAGCGACACGATCCTGCGGTTTTTGAGGATCTCTGGGACGTCGCCCGAGGCGATCCTGGCTGCCAGTCCCTCTGCGACCGCGGTCTTGCCGACCCCGGGTTCGCCGATCAAGACCGGGTTGTTTTTTGTGCGCCGGGTCAGCACCTGCATCACCCGGCGGATCTCCTCGTCGCGCCCGATCACTGGATCGAGCTTGCCCGCCGACGCCAGCTCGGTGAGGTCGCGACCGTATTTGGTGAGAGCGTCGTACTTGTCTTCCGGGTTGTCATCGGTGACCCGGTGCGAGCCGCGAAGCTCCTGGATGGCGCTGAGAAGAGATTCCTTGGTCACTCCGTACACCGCGAGGGCGCGGGCCGCCGCGGAGTCGGGCACCGAGACGATTGCCATGAGCAAATGTTCGACCGAGACGAATTGGTCCTGGAACTGCGGTGCAAGCTTGGTTGCCTGGTCCAGGACCTGGCGCAAACTCCTTGAAGGTTGCGGCTCGGAGCCTCCGTCGGCTGCCGGCAAACGGTCAAGAGCCTCTTTGAGCTCCAATTCGAACTGGCTGGCCGGAACTCCCACCTTGGCCAGGAAGCGGGGCGCAATCCCGCCCTCCTGCTGCATCAACGCGAGCATCAGGTGGGTTGGCGTGGTTTCCGGGTTGCCGCGGGCGGCGGCCAAATTGAGGGCCTCCTGGAGCGCTTCCATGGCCTTCACCGTGTATTGATTCTGTGCCTTCATCGGGTTTTCCTCCCTGGAAAAGCCTTTCGACCTCAGAAAAAAGATAATATCTGAGTCATCTTTTGTCAAGTTTTAAATATCAGTATCTGATAAATATTTTAGCAGATCTATATCAAAGGGCCGTCGTCTGAGGATGAACGATGAAAGCGTCGAGCTCAGCGGCACCGACAGAAGACAGCGTCAGTGGACAGCGGCGGTCGTCAGCGACACCGGAAAGACAATCGCCGCATTGCAGCTCGTCGATGTGCGCGCGATGACCGGGCGGATTGAGCATCGAGCACGAGCACAGCCACGGAAACGGTTTGAAATGGCTATTGCCTCACGATCCCACGCCTCAAACCTCGAGCCCTCAACCTCGAGCCCCGAGCCTCAAGCCCCACGTCTCAAGCCCCTAGCCCCAGGCCGCCCAAACAACAGGTACAATAGCGGACGGGACGAACGCAAAGGAGACTCAAAAACAACAATGGGCGAGCAAGACGTTCGCGAACGATCACATGCGGAGGAGATCAGGGTTTTTCTCAGAGACCTCCTGAGAGACGTTCGGGCCTTCGAAAAAATGCTCAAGGAAGATCTTTTCGAAAGTGGGGTGCGCCGAATCGGCGCCGAGCAGGAGCTCTTCCTCGTCGATTCGGATTGGCGCCCGGCGCCGATAGCAACCCAGGTTCTCGAGGCCCTCGACGACCCCCATTTCACGACCGAGCTCGCCCGTTTCAATCTCGAGGTCAACCTCGATCCGATGATGTTTGGCGGCTCGTGCCTGCGCGACATGGAGTGGCAGATCGGCGAGTTTCTCGGCAAGGCACGACAGGCTGCACGGAACTGTGGCGGCGACGTCGTACTCACCGGCATTCTGCAGACCCTGAAGAAGTCGGACCTCGAGCTCCACAACATGACTCCAAACCCTCGCTACTTCGCTCTCAACGAGGCCATGACCCGCCTCAAGGGCGGCGCCTACGAGTTCTACCTCAAGGGCTCGGACGAACTCCATCTGCACCATGACTCGATCATGGTGGAGGCATGCAACACCAGCTTTCAGGTCCATTTCCAGGTCGCGGCGAACGAGTTTGCGAGACTGTACAACGCCGCGCAGGCGGCTGCCGGACCGGTGCTCGCGGCGGCGGTCAACTCGCCCCTGCTGTTTGGCAAAAGACTGTGGCGCGAGACCCGGGTCGGTCTCTTCCAGCAGTCCATCGACACCCGACGGACGACGCCGCATCTCCGTGAGCAGACTCCACGGGTGAGCTTTGGCCGACAGTGGGTGAAGTCGTCCGCCCTCGAGATATTTCAGGAGGACATCGCTCGTTTCCGGACTCTGCTCTCAACCGAGGTCGATGACGACCCTTTCGAGGAGCTCGAGGAGGGTCGTGCGCCGAGCCTCAAGGCGCTCCGGCTCCACAACAGCACGGTTTACCGCTGGAATCGCGTCTGTTACGGCTCGGTCGACGGCGTAGCGCATCTCAGAATCGAAAACCGGATTCTTCCGTCGGGCCCGACTCCGCGGGATGAGGTTGCCAACGCCGCCTTCTGGTTCGGTCTGGTGAGCGGCATCCTGGAACGCTATGGCGACGTTACGGAGCACATGCGCTTTGACGATGCCCACGACAACTTCTTTGCCGCCGCCCAGCACGGTCTCGATTCGCAGCTGACCTGGGCCGGGGGTGAGCTCGTTCCGGCCGACCGTCTGATTCTCGACGAGCTATTGCCGCTGGCCCGAGAGGGTCTCGAGCTGCCTGGCCTCGATCGAGAAAACATCGATCTGTACCTCGGCACGGTGGAGGAGAGGGTTCGCTCTCGTCGCACCGGCGCGCAGTGGCAGCTCGAGTCTCTGTCTGGCCTCGGCGACGACGGGCCGTTGTTGGAACGGTTGTCGGCCATCACGGCTGCGACCGCCGCCCGGCAGCGGGAAGGGCGACCGGTCCATACCTGGGAGTCCGCGCGGCTCGAAGAGGGCGGTGGCTGGGAGAAGAGCTTTCTCACCGTCGAGCACTGCATGGACACCGATATCGTCACGGTCAACGATCACGAGCCTGTCGATCTGGTCGCCAACCTCATGGTGTGGAACAACATCCGACATGTGATGGTGGAGGACGACACGAACCGTTTGGTTGGTCTGGTGTCCCAGCGCAAACTGCTGAGCCTGGTCGGCACCTACCACCCGGAACAGATGGATGGTCCGTTGCCGGTGAGTGAGATCATGCAACCCGACCCGGTTACGGTGAGTCCTGAGACGTCGACGGTCGAGGCGATCCGGCTCATGCGCTCGAACGGCTGGGCGTGCCTCCCGGTCATCAAGGACGACCACCTCGTCGGGGTGTTGACCGAAAGCAAGCTGATGGAGATCGCCGGCAAGCTGCTCGAGGAGAAGCTCAGGGGGCGAATGACGAATGAGGAATGAGGAATTCCCGCCCGCCCTCCCTTCCAGGGGTTGGGGCTTGAGACCTGAGGCTTGCTGGCGTGGGGGTTTGAGGCGTGGGGCTTGAGGCTCGCGGCTCGAGATTGAAAGGGCTTAACCCGGACTATTCACCAGCGTTCGAAGCGAAAGGTTCGAGGTGACGTGCCC
>CBDTWX010000045.1:0-17606 GCA_965364305.1 uncultured Thermoanaerobaculia bacterium | reverse complement strand
GCACGTCACCTCGAACCTTTCGCTTCGAACGCTGGTGAATAGTCCGGGCTAACCCAACCGCCCATGAGGCTTGGATTTCGGATGTCGAATGCCGGATTCTTCGCGCGTCGTTCCTCAATCGCGAAGTCGGTTGGCTGCAATATCCGGGATCTCAGCCCACTGCTCGAAGCGCTCCCTGCCGGAACTCCAACACGTGGGAGGCGCGGGCAGCGAGATCGCGGTCCGGAGTCAGCCAGAGGGCCGTGCGACCAACCGAGGTCCGTACGACCGCCGATCTCCACAGCTCGCCGCGGACGGCATTGACCCACGGCATGGGATCAACCACCACCACGACGTGGTAGGACGACGGGATGACCCGCGCGGCCAGCACCAGGAGCCGGTGGTATGGAGACAGCGGGCTACCATCCTCGGCGAGCAGCCGATCGCCAAGATGCTCGGTGACCTCGTTCAACGAGCAGGCCTCGCGGAGAGCAGCGATTTCGCCCCGTTCGAGTGGGGCCTCGCAAAGCGCAGCAAGATTCTCGACAAATGAACCTTCGATGAAAGCTTCCCCGGGTGCAACCACCGCAATCAGCCGAGAGCCGATCGCTACGGGTGATCCGTCGAGAGTCATCTCGCCGGTGTGGGGTGGTTGTCGACCGGACAGCACGGCGGCCAGGGCTCCGACTTCATCGGGCGCATCAGAGAGAATGGCCAACGAGTCGCCGGCGCGAAGCTCGAGATCCAGGGGGACCGATCGAGGCAAACCGTCCGGCCCACGCAAAACCACACCATCGAGACTGACGGTGCCTCGCACCGGGCGACCGGGAGGACCCGGAGCCTCCAGGCCGAAAGCATCTTCCTTTGGAGTTCGCGCCAGTCGCTGAGAGGAGAAAAGGAGAACTGCCGGCGCCAACCATCCTCCACCCGCCGTCTCGACGAGTCGCGGAGCGAGCGCAAAGACAACCCCCCAGCCGCCAATTGCCAAATAGTCTGCAACATCGGGACGGCGACCGCCCCGGCGCGGAAGCAGATGCGCTATCAGCGCCGCCAGGGACGCCAAGAGCAACCACCCCGTCATCACCTCCCAGCCGCCTTGAATACCCAAAAAGACTAAGGTCGACGCGAAGATCAACACCACTGACCAGGGTTCGGACGCACGGGTCCGATCAACCGGTCGGTAACCCATCACAGCCCCGGCGGCGAGCACCAGTGCCCACTCCCGCCGCCACGACGCAACCCACGGGAGAACGGCGAGCAGCGCACCGTATGACCAACCCGCTACCACCGCCCAGGGGAACTTCATGGGCCGATGTTACTCTTTTGCACCGGGCACGCCAAATTCTGAAGAATTTCTCGTAACTATTTCCACGCTTCTGCGTATAGAGAGGTAGAAAAAGGGCACGTTAGAAGGCCCGGCGTTGGAAAACACAGAACCAACGACCTCTATCAAACTCCTCCTTCGTGGCTCCTCCCCCGGGAGCCATCTTTTTTTGGATCGAGTGGCTCCTCTTCCTGCCCGGCTTCAGCTGGGTCGTGATATTTTCGGCTTTGGCTTCAGACGGAGATCCCTGACAGAACTTCAGTTTCATCCATAACAGCATCGATCGGTTGACACGATGAGCCACGGTTCAACGGATACGCGCGATCAGAACACCACGGCTTTCAAATAGGATTTCGCAACCTTCGGAGAGGAACGACTGCACGCTGTGTCGAACAGCTGAGTTGTCGTTTCCGAGGTAGGCCGGCCCCCGCATCGCAGCGATACGTTCGATCTCGGACGAGCTCAAGAGGAGGTGGGTAAAGCCCATCTCTCGCAATCTTGAACTCAATTCAACCTGGCCACCTCCAGCGCGGGCAAGCTCGACCAATAGCGGTTGCCGGGTCGTCGCACGCGTCACGTGGGGGAAGCGGGCGTAGTACCCACGGGCCTCTCCGACGAAAAGAACCTTGCTGCTCTGGGGCAACGAAGAGCTGGCCCACCGAACCGCGTCGAAGTAGGAAACATACTTTGAGGTGTACTCAGTCCGAGTCATTCTTCCCGCAAGCACCTCACGCACGTCTCCCCACGGGAATGCCATAAAAGACATCAGCAGGTTATGAGCAAGTCCAAGACCCACCACTACCACCAGGAAAGGTCGTAAGCCAGCCCCACATCGCAGCATCGCCCACGCCGAGGCGACCGCCAGTAAGGCCAGGAACGGCAGGGCGTAGCGGGTGAGGTGCACGGTTGCATCCCAGAAAAGGAAACCACAGCCCGCAATCGCAAGAAGCACTTTGACGCGCCTTGTGATCGGTCGGCATAGGAGCAGCAACGGTAAGCCAACGAATAACGCCGGACCGACCATGGCGGCAACACCCTGACCCGAGCTCAGGAGCAGCATTGGACCCTCTACGAGATGGAGAACAAACCGTCCTGGACCACTCCCTTCCGGCATCCGCTTTTCCACCTCATTGCGTAGGGACTGGTTTGCAACGTAGTCCTGCTTGGCGCCAAAAAGGTACGGATAGATCGGGTTTCCGGTTTCGCTGGCGTTTCTGATCGCCCATGGCGAGAAGGTGAGAGCGGCGCACAAGCAGACGAGTGCTGAGGCGCCGAGCCGTTTTCGCATCTTCCCTGTGCCACTCAACACTACGGTGAGAAGGAGTAACGGCAGCACGATAACCAGGCCGGCAGTGTACTTGCACCCCACCGCGAGGCCCAGCTCCGCACCGCATATTGCGAGCCACCCAGACCCTTCGCGCGAGTACCAACGCAACCAAGCAAGAACCGCGGCCAGACTCCAGAACGCGACACCGAGATCGGCTATCGGGTACGCGGCAGTTTCAAGGGCCGCTGGAGTTACAACAAAAAGCGCAGACGCCAAAAGACCGACACCGCGGCCGACGGTCTTACCGAGACAGATCAGCGCGAAACCACTCGCCACGAGCAGAAAAAAGTGCAACAAAGCCGGCGAAGCCTCGTGATCAAAAGCCAAAGCGGCCATGTAAAGGAGGCTGGTGTTCAACGGATAGGCGAGGAAGTAGTTGTCCGGCGACGTCGTCAAACCACCGCTTTGCAGCCATAGTGATGGAGCCTCGAGGTGGTACAGCAGTGAGTCGTAGAACACTGCGGGCATGAGCGCGATGACCATCGGCAGCGCCAGCGCAAACAGCATGAGCATCGCCAGCGCCGAGAGACCTGGAGAAGACATCTCGCCGCTCAGCTCAGTCGCCGCCCTGCCAAGCACCGAGCCCAGCCGCCTGATACGAATGAGACCGACGCCCAACGCGAGGACGACTGTCGCTGCAACCAACCGGCGCGACAGCACTCCAGCGAGCCCTGCAAGAGCGAGCACCATCATCAAAGCACCGCCTCCGATAGCGAAGGCTTGCACGCAGTACTCGAGCCCTCCGAGCTCTGAGGCCACGCGAAGACGCCCGAGCAGGGCCGAGCCGAGAAGTAGACAGGCTCCGGCCACCAGGCCGCAGACCGCGATCTCACGCAGCAGGATGGACGAGGCCGCCGGACGCCAGCGAATCAGGTGAGTCAGGACAACCAGGCCGCACCCTGCGAGCAGAACAACTACGAGGAAGCGCGAAGGTCCCTTCATTGTGGTCCGGCCGCGCAAACTTTTCCTGGTTGTTTTGTTCCGGTGATGAAGTAGGTTCCCGAGAAGCTGCGCAGCCACGGTACACGCGGCATCACAGCGTTGACCATGTCAAACAGGCTCCACAGGAACCGCGGCCGGTTGGGGGTGTAAAGAAACCACTGGCTCTCCTCCACGTCGAGTCCTGCGGCCATGAACCAACGCGTCACTCCTGGTAGGCGCTTTCTCTCCGGCTCATTCTCGGTTCGAGGCTTGAGAATATGCCGGTTGGCATCGATGACAACCAACCGTCCACCAGGTCGCAAGACACGCAACCACTCTCGCGCTGTCCACTCACCACTTCTACAGTACGCGAAGGTGGCAATGCTGATCAGCGCGTCAAAGGTGCCGTCTGCAAATGGCAGACTGCTCATGTCGCCACCAACCCGTACACCATCGCCGATTGCGATCAGGCTTCTCAAGGAGATATCAACTGCCATGTAGTCTATTTCCGGCTCGTTGGTGGTGTTCAGTATCTCGCGCAATGAGCCGTCACCTGGACCGATCTCGAGAATCCGGCCCACCTTCTTCTCACCGATCGCTGCAGCTACCCTTTCAGCCTTGAGGTGCCAGTTCCGCGTGCGGCTGCGCAGTCGCAGGGAATCGAGAACCTTCGCATCTTCCCACAAGGAGCGACTCACTACGAACTCCCCGAAGGCGGGATCAATCGACCCACGATCCCCAACACGATCACAAACCCCAAGGTGATCAGGTGAGAGAACAACCCGAGCCCAAACGCCTCGGTTGCAGCGACCCCAAACCAGCCCCAGATCACAACGATTGACAGCTCCAGAGTACCAAGGTTTGCCCAGCCCTGGATCGGTAGAAAACCGATCAGTGTCGTCAGACAATTGGAAACCGCCACCTGTGCAAAGGTCAGCGGCAGATGAGCGCGAACTACCAGCACCCATACAAAGATGGTGAGAAGCAGCCACACTGCGACGGAGAGGGCAAGCGTGGCGAGCACGGCGGCCGGGCTCATGTCGTCGAGCCCGCGGCCCAAATCGGCAAGCGCGGTGTCCATCCTGCGGGTCAGGCCCCGCAACCGCTTTCGGCGCAGCATCAAACGAAGGTTGACGATCACACGACGATGCCAGATCAGAGCGCTAACAATCGCAGCGCCCAACAGCACCTGGACACCACCGATGAGCGGGCTGTAGGCGGCGAGGTTGCGGGTGGCCGACTCACCTGCGAAGGGAAGCGCAATCAGGAATATCGCTCCCAGTGAGAAAGCATCCCCGACCCGAGCGACGGCCAACGTCGGCAGACTCCTCGCCATACGCACGCCGCGCCGCTTGAGGAGCATCAGAAACGACAGCTCGCCCAACCGGAGGGGCAGGAAGGTAGCGAAAAAGTAGTGCTGAAAGCTCACTGAAACCAGATCAGAGAGCTTGTGTCGACACCCCAGAAGGATCCATACCCGCATCGACCGGAGCACCGAGGCGACCAGGTAGAGAACGAACACAATCATCACTCCGGATCCGCCCACATCGCGCGCAGCAGCCCTGATCTCGCTCGGGTCGAGCTCTGAAAACGCCGCGAGCGCAGCAAAAGACACGACTGTCACAGCACCTGCGACAAAAATCCGCTGCCACCGCCCCGAGCGCCCACCAGCCGCGGAAGGCATCGTCATCGTGTTTTCCGCACAAGCTCGCTCGCCTCTGACAGGGTCGCGCAACTCCATCCGCGAGCCTCAGCATGGTCGAGAAAAAATGAAATTCGTCTGCTGAATCTGTTGACGTCCTCCGTGCTGGTGTTGAACGGGGAAGTGCCAGGGGTGCACTCATTGGAATGAAACATCATCACGAGAACCGTCAGAGCTTCACCTTCAGCGACAATTCGATCAGCGAGCTCGACCAGCTCTGTGCGGCTGCCGTAGGTGGGACGCAACCACACCGGTCGCACCAGCCGCATTCTCCGGTACAAGAGTGCCAGCAACCCTCTCCTCGACCGTGCTTCGGGCCCGACCAGGCGCAGCAAAGGTCGCCAGAGTCCACGACCTGACCCGATGCTGGGCCGAATGCTGACCGGAATCTCGTGCAACGGCCCGACACCGGCATCAGCTGGTGAATCAGCTGCCATCATGTAGGGATGGCTCGGCGCACCGACAAAATTCGGCCCTCCGATCAGCTCCCACGACACAAAAGGTGTCACGCTGGAGTCCACAGCAATGCCGGCCTCGAAAAGATGCCCGGCTTGGCCCCGACCGAGGCCGTAACGTCCGGCGCGAAAGCTCCTCGATGGTCCCCAGCGATCACTCAAGACCCTTGTCAGCGTATGTAACTTGTCCTGGAACAGTTCGGCGCCGAGCCGGTGACACCAGCTCGACTCGGTAGCACCGAACGGTGGTGTCTCAAGCGGATGGAGGTGGGCACCGATCTCGGCTGATCCCGTGGTGGTGATCGTGTCGAGTGCAGCCGCGCCTTCAGAAGAGGCCGCAACCGGGTAGGTGACAAGATATGTAGGACGGGCACCCTTGTCCACGAGCCGTCTGTGAAGCTCGGGAACTCGTCGTATGTTCTCCATGCCACGTTGCGACGTGTTCCACTCGGGCGAGTCAGCCTCGGTGTCGATGGTCACACAGACGAGGACTGGAGGGACGCGACTGATCACGGATACTCAGGTTCCCTTCACGAAACCCGGGAGGATGTTGCCAAAGGTTCTCATGATCTCGGTGAGACTCTGCGGTCGACAAACGGCGCATCGATCGTGCGGCGGCTGTCCGGCATGCAGCTTGCGGCGCAGCTCACGGTAGCCATCGCCATTCCAAATCTCCTCGAAGCTCACCTCGAGCAGGTTTCCCCAGCTCTCGTTGACAGCTCCGAAGTAGCAGCAAGGACGGACGTCACCGGCAACGTTCACGAAGAGGCTGAACCACGGCCAAGGGCACTTGCGTATCACTTCGGGCGGTGATGTCTGCTGCATTCTCGATTGTCGGTAGTGCTCCCAGGTGGCAGCCAAATCGTGATGGATCATTGCATCCAGGTTGGTGGCCGGCCGGTTGTCACGAACCTCGGCCCGAGCTTCCTTCAATGCCTCGATCACATCCTCAAACCGAGCCTCTCCCAGCAGCTCGTCGGTCTTCGACTCGAGGTTGAACAAGAACAGCGGTTTGAAGTAGATGGCATCGACGCCAAGGTCACGCGCCAGTCGCACCAGCGCCGCACTCTCGTGGTAGTTGGCGCCCTGCACCACGAACTGAAAGCGAAGCGCCGGCTTCTTTCTGTTTCGACGCCTGCGCAACTCGATCACCTCGCGCACCCGATCCAGCACCTCTGAGTGCTTGTCGAGCCCGCGAATCGTACGGTAGGTCTCGGCGGTGGCGGCGTCGATCGATACCTTGAGCAGGCCCAAACCGGATTCCACCAGATCACAGAGCGGAAAGGCGTTGAGGGTCGCGGAGGTTGTCGTGGCGACATCGGTACCGCCATCCACTGCGTGGCGGATGATCGCCGGCAGTCGGGGATTGGCCAGGCTCTCGCCGAGACCACACAGCAGGAGCTTGAGTGGACGTGTCTGGTCGTAGATCTCTTGGAAGGTCTCGACGTCGAGATGCCTGGACTTCATGCAGTTTTCTTCCAGGTACTGCTCTCTTTTGCACATAATGCAGCGCAACGGGCAGGCAGTTGTCGGTTCGACGATCATGTGAATCAGTGCACGCGGCGGTACAACCTCATGATGGCGAAGGACGTGCAGCCCTGATTGCGCCATCCTGACCAACTTCGTTGGCTTCATGCTCCAACTTCTTTCTGGCACAGATCCACCAATAGATCAGCAACGGTTTTCGGATCAAGGTGCTCCTGGGCAGGCAACACGACCTCTGAGAGACGAGCGCCGGAAAAGGCAGCTGACAGCACCGTCCGCTCGCGTTCGAACCACCCTTCTGCCGATACTGCCATCCCTGCGTATTCGGCCGCCAACAGGAGGTTCCAGAAGTCGCGTCCCTCCCGACGATTGTTCGCAGTAGCCAGCGTCACGGCCTCGTCCACCGAGAGATCGGTTCTGACCGACGACGTGTCGGTGAAGCCCGAGCTCAGGCAAATCACCTGCTGGAGCGAAGCGACCGGGGCCAGGCGGGCTTCCGGGAAAATCTCTTTCAGGTGGAGCGGGACGGCGAAGTTCGCAAAGCCCAGAGTGAGTCGACGAATCAGACTCTTTCGAGCGAGTTCTAAACGTCGACCCAATGTCAATCTCGAGCGAAGACTAGGGTTGGTGCGAAGGTGATAGTCGAACAGATTGACACGACGTGGGTAAAGATACATATCGCCGCTATCTGAAATCGGGGTGTAGTCGTCAGCAATGAAGTCGAAGCCGGCTTCGATCAAGTGGAAGGCGGTTGTCGTCTTGCCGGTGTGACGTACTGCGGGCAAGAAGACCCCGGCACTGCCCCGGGCAAGCGCAGCGCCGTGGTACAGAGAGGCGCCCTTTCGACTCAGCTGATGGCGAATGAGCGGCTCCACAACACGATTTTGGACGAACCAGCGCGACAGGGTAGTGCCCCAGAACACTACCTGTGGTTGGTCACCTCCGAGGCCCACAATTGCAATCTGCCAGCGGCCGAGAATCTTGTGAACGAATCGACCAAACAGCCAGTCAGAACCGACAACGTAATCGTCGAACCGTCGCGCCGGCTCACTATGCTCAACCGTGAACGGGGCTATCGCATAGATAATGTCCGGCGGACCGCCAGCATCATGCTCAAAGGCGTGAAATTCGTCGTCAAAATAGCCGTGGAAGGATCCGGGGTGACAATCGAAACGTATCGAGAAATCAGGGCACAGAGTGACAGGGATAGACTGTTGCCTGTCCTCGATCTCGATCCTGATCCCGTCTCGTTCAAGGGTACGAGTCATCGCCCCGAACCATTCCCCAGAACATCGTCGAAAAGAGCCTCGTAGCGTTGGGCCATCAGATCACTAGAGAACTCTTCTCTCAAGCGTCGGCAAGCGAGCCTGCCGAGCCGATCGCGGAGCTCGGGCGTCTCTGCAAGCACTCGAAGCTCCTTTCTGAAGGCGTCGACATCACCCGGCATGACAACCCGCGCCGCGTTGCCAACCACTTCGCAGTTCCCGCCGGCAGCTACTGTGAGAATAGCGCAACTCGCTGCCATGGCTTCAAGAAGCACCACGGAGAAATTTTCTGAGTGCGCCGGGAAAGCGAATATTGCAGCCTCTTTGTAGATGCGCGCGAGGACGGGATCGTCATGATCCACCCGACCATGAAAACGGATCGGCACCGGAGAGTTCGAGGCGCGGGTTTCTAGATCCGCAAGCTCCGGTCCTTCACCAACCACGTCGACAGCCCAGCCAGGTGGCAGCTCACGAGCGGCGGCAATCAGTATGTCGACCGCCTTGATGCGGATCAGACGACCAACGAAAAGGACCTGCCGCCGTTTTTCACCGGGTTCGTCATTCATTGATTGAAGTGTCACGCCATTGGGTATCACGTTGCCGGCCAGCTCTGCGGCTGCCGCAGTAGTAATCCTTCCGAGAAGGTACTCGGAGGGTGAGACCACCCTGTGCGCGTGTCTGACGACTCGTTGCCACAGCGGCATGACCAACCGAAGAAGGCGATCGTGCCCCAGTGGATTGTGTCCTGGAACATCGCTGCCATGCGCCGTGACGACATAAGGGACGCGGATATGACCCGCGACGAGCATCGCAGTGATCCCGGCGGGAAAGATGAAATGGGCGTGGACGAGGTTGAAGGGTTTCTGCCGGTGGCACCTCCACACTGCGGCCCAAGCAGCGATGGCAAAACGAACGTGAGTCAATGCCGGCCCTGAAAACGCAGTTCGCCGGCCACAGGACAATCGGTGCAGTCGGATGCCGTCATCGTCCTTTTCTCCCCGATTATTCCCCAGAGCCTCTGTGAACACCTCGACTTCATGACCACGGTCGACAAGGCCACGCGCGAGAGTCCGGCACACTGTGCCACCTCCCGTTCCGACAGGCGGGTACTCATGCGAAACAATTGCGATACGGGTCACAGGGATGGGACTTTTCTTTCCAACTATAAAAGCCTAACAGGACTAAGATGTTGCATCAAGGCAAGATGAAGCCTCCAACGGGCCACAGCTCCCTGCGTCAAATGCGCCTGGATTGGGCTCGGAGGACCTCCTGTTATCCTTCTCGCATGGAATGGATTGTCTCCCTCACACCCGAGGTAGCGGCTGACCCGCTGCAGGCCATCGCAAACCCACCGAGCGGAGCGGCGATCGTGGAGCTGCGGCTCGATCTCTTTCCGGGGATCGATGTCGGGGCGTTTCTTGCGGCGTCTCCTCTGCCGGTGCTAGCCACCCTTCGTTCGACCGCAGAGAGCGGTCGGGGATCGGTCGATCCAGCGGAGCGGGCGGCGGTGCTGCAAAACGCCCGCAACGCCGGGGCGGCGCTCATCGACCTTGAGTGGGCTCGGGATCGGACCCTCATCGATGATCTCGGGCTTGCCCCGGAGCAGGTGGTTCTCTCGTGGCACGATCCGTCGGGCACGCCTGAAGATCTGGCGGAGTTGGCGGAGAGCGTGTTGAACAGCTCGGCCCGCTGGGTCAAGATCATTCCCTCGGCACAGAAGGTAGCCGACGTTCTGGCGGTCATCGATCTTCATCAGCGTTTCAACGGCGGCCCACGGTCGCGGCGACGGTTGTTGGCCTTTGCCATGGGGACGCCCGGTCTCGCAAGCAGGTATCTCGCTCCGTTGCTCGGCCCACCGGTAGGTTTCGCCGCGTGGACCGACGACGCGCCCGCGGCCCCGGGCCAGCTGACCATTGCTCAGACCGAGTCGGTGATCGGCCACCTTGACGGCTCGCCGCAGAAGATGTACGGCGTCATCGGAAAGGACGTCAGCGGAAGCCTGAGCCCGGCGCTTCACGGCGCCGCCTATCGTGAGCTCGGAATGCCCTACGTCATGGTTCCGATCAGCGTCCCTGACCCCGATGAGCTCTCGGATCTCTTTGCCCCTCGCGGCTCGACATCATTCGATCGCGTCGGGCTCGAACCGTGGGGATGGGCGGTGACCACACCCTTCAAGGCGAAGGCGGCCGCTGCAGCTGACCGCCTTGCTCCCCGGGTGATCCGCGCGGCAGCAGCCAACACCCTGATTCTCGGCCCCGGCCAGGTCACGGCCGAAAACACCGACGCAGACGGAGCGGTCGGTTCGCTGGTTGCCATCGACATCGATCCTCGGGGCATGGTAGCGGTGGTGCAGGGTACCGGCGGCGCGGCACGCGGGGCCGCCGTTGGTCTCCATCTCGCCGGAGCCGATGTTGTCTTCCGCAGCAGGTCGGATCGAGTCGCACAGGCGACTGCAGAGGAGACCGGACTTGGCTGGTGCACTCCAAGCGATCGGGCTCCGGCCAACTCGATTCTGGTCAACGCGACGCCGTTGGGTCGGGAGCCAGCGGATCCTTCACCGTTTACCGACCGCGAGGTCTCCTCGGCCGCCGCGGTGATCGATTTTGTGTATGCCGACCACCCAACCAGATTGGCGAAAAGGGCGACCGAGCACGGCGTTTCGGTGGCGGACGGGCGGGCCGTGCTGCTCCACCAAGGAATCGCCCAGTTTGCGGCGTTCACGCAGCACGTCCCTCCGAAAGAGAAGATGCGGGAGGCGCTTGCCTGCACCACCGTTGACTGAGCCAACACCCTCACCTCCGATCCCGATACCATTCAGTCTCCGTGCCCGGTCAGCGTCAGCGGCAGGATGCAGCGGCAGAATTCAGCGTCCGCGACGGGAACAGCGAACAGCGGCAGCGCCAGCACCTTGTGAACGCGAGACGTGTGCACCGCCAGGGTCCTCCAAACCTGGGCGGAGTGATGCGATCGCTCGGTCTGCATCGATGGGTGGGTGGGCATTCCGAATTCCGAGTTCCGAATTCTGAATTCTGACGACAACGTCGTCAGCGAATTCCAACCGCCTTTCGAACCTCTTCGACCAGCGGGGCAGCGGTCTCACGGGCTTTTTCGGCACCCTCTACCAAAATGCGGTCCACCTCGGCAGGGTCGCTCCTGAGTTCCTCATACCGAGAGCGGGCAGCGCCAAACGTCTGCAGGTAGTACTCGAAGAGGCGCTTTTTCATGTCGCCGTAACCGACCCCTCCGTCATCGAATGCGGTCTCCACCCATTTCTTCTCGCCGTCATCCGGCGCAAAGAGCTTGAGCAGGTGATAGAGGGCGTTATTCTCGGTCGGTTTTGGGTCCTCCACCGGAGTCGAATCGGTGACGATAGACATGATCTTCTTTCGAATCGGCTTTTCGGGTCCGAAGATCTCGATGAAGTTGTCGTAGGACTTGCTCATCTTACGACCGTCAACTCCCGGTACGACAGCCACTTCATCCAAGATGAGCGGCTCAGGGAGCGCGAAAACCTCCTCATGATACGCCGCATGAAATGACGCGGCGATGTCACGGGTCACTTCGAGGTGCTGTTTCTGATCCCTTCCGACCGGCACCAGATCACTCTTGACGATCAAAATGTCAGCCGCCATCAGCACCGGGTAGGAAAAGAGCCCGTGGCTCGGCACGACACCTTGCGCGACCTTGTCCTTGAACGAATGACATCGTTGCAGGAGTCCCATCGAGGTCACGGTCGAAAGGTACCAGCTGAGCTCCGGAATCTCGGGCAGGTCCGACTGACGGTAGATCACGCTCCGCGAAGGGTCGAGACCGAGGGCCAGAAAACCGGTCGCCAGATCGCGCACCAAATCGCCGAATCTGCCGGCGTCCTGAACAGTCGTCAGCGCGTGGAGATCCGCCAGGAAGTAGTAGCATTCATGCTCTTCCTGGAGGAGCAGAAACTGCCGGATCGCCCCGAAGTAGTTGCCGATGTGGATATCGCCCGAAGGCTGAACACCCGAAAGAACCCGCATGAACCCTCCCTGCAAGAGCAGATGTTAACAAACGACAGAAAAATGCCGGCCGGGTGCAAACCGACCGGCCGGCAGTAGTCGAAATCAGTCGAGGTCTCAGCCGTCGTTGCCGATTGCCTCGACCGGGCAGGACTCCATGGACTCTTCCATCTGCTCAAGCTCATCGTCATCCGCCGGCTGCTTGCTGACGTAGGAGTAGCCCTCGTCCTCGTTGGCTTCGAAGTTGTTGGGCGCCGTCGTGCGGCACACGTCGCAGTCGATGCAGCTCGAGTCCACGTACCAAGCACCAGGTACGTTATCTTCTAGCTTGTCGCTGGGATCTGCCATTTCTCACTTCCTTTCCGGCGGGCGTCGCCTCGCATCGGCGGGATGATACCACCCGAACATCTCTTGTCAATTTTCCCGTTTGAGGCGATTCATCGGGGAGGAATTTCGAGAGGGCGGCGGTCCACGCGGGGTAAACCACCGGCTTTGTCTGCGGCTGTTGAATCGCCTGACGACCATTGGCAGTCGACGTTGTACGGATAGGCAAAGACCGGCAAGATTGCGGTCGGATCGTTGGTTTGGTTGTCGATATAGGTCCCGTACGTCGTCATGCCGACGATCGGCACGTTGCTACCCGATGTCCAACGGAGAACGGCAACGTCGATCGTAACGTCGTCGGGTGCGGCCGCGAGCCCGAAAAGGGTGACCAAGACGCTGTTGTACTGCACCTGTGACAGTGGTGGCATCGTGACGATCTCGATCATCTCGTTGCCGTTAACGTCGAGAAACGGCTCTCCGTTTCCCCGGATGGGCTGGATCGATACGATGATCGTGGTCAAGGGATCGGATGCGTTGAGTAGCCCCAGGTTGTAACGCATCTCCTCGTCCTGGCCCGCGCCGGTGAGGAGCATGAAGCTGAAGTTGCCCTCGTCGGAGACCGCGGAAGGATCCGCGAGATTATACCAGGGCACGCCCGGCAGTGTTTGACCGTAGGTCCCCGAGACCGGAACAAACTCCCCTTCATTTTCCGGATCGGGTCGATAGAGATCGGTCGTGGTCAGGACCCTCGTGTTGACGATCGCGTTCTTGAGGACCCGGGTACCGTCATCCTCGAGAGTGTCTGCTTCGTACACGAAGATCACAAAGGCACCGGAGGTCCCGGTGCCATCCTGGTTGAGGAAATAGTTCCCGATCGGATCTCGCAGCACGACCGTACCGCCAGCAGGAATGTCGGCGAGCAGCGGATCGACTTGCCCGAATCCATCGCCATCACGCCCGCCGAGCCAGGTCGAGCGATCGGTAAACCGAAAGGCGTTGGAATTCAGGCCTGAAGGAAGAAAGACCATCGCCACGTCGATCGCGACATCTCCTTCGACGTTGGTGATAAAAAAATCCGAGCTCCACCGACTCGTACCCACACCATCGGTGTGGGCGGCCGCCGGAACGTAGATCAGATCAGCTGCAAGAAATTGGCCCTCTGCAGGGATCACACCCAGCAGTGGCAAACTCACAAGAGCTGTCATCAGCCCTTTTCGAATCATTCAGACCTCCCTTGGCAGACGACGAAGATACCTGATCTCAGCCGGCTACCCGCCTATATTGACAGTTTCACCATATATGGGCAAGACAACCTTGGCTTCGAACCCATGAGGTTCGAGGTTTTCCAGATCGATGCGGCCGTTCTGAGCGCCAACAAATCGCTCGGCGATGGCCAGACCGAGCCCGCTTCCTCCTCGGCGGCGAGTATAAAAGGCGCGTCGCACCTGCGCCATGTCCTCGGTCGGAATACCGTCTCCGCGATCTCGGACAATCAGTGCCACGGCATCAGGCCTCTCCTCTGCACGCAATTCGATGACCCGTCGGTCTGGCGGAAGGTCGCGCACCGCCTGGACCGCGTTGAGCACAAGGTTGAGAAGCACCTGTCGAAGCTGTGCCTCGTCGCTGCGGACCGATACTCTTGGAAGGCCTGGGATCACACGGAGGTGGACGCCCGCATCTCTGGCCTCGGCCGTCAGAAACTGGCAGACATCCTCGATCATCGTATCCACCCTGACCGGCGCGAGCTCGGGCTCGGTCGGCCGGGCATAGGTCAAGAAATCACTGACCAGACAGGCCAGTCTGGCCACCTCATCACGGGTGCTGGCAAGAGATTCTCGCGCAGCCGACCCTACCGCGGGAAGATCCTCGTCCAGGAGCTCGAGATTGAGATTGATGGAGTTCAAGGGGTTGCGAATCTCGTGTGCGAGGTTTGCCGCCAACGCTCCCAGCGCCGCCATTTCTTCGGCTTCAAATCGCTGAGCTTCGAGGCGTCGGGTGCGCTGGATGAGAAACCAGAGCAAAGCGAACGCCAGAAGAAGCGTGACCAGGGTCAAAACCGCGATCCGAACCGTTTGCGACAGCAGATCCCCGCGAAGATCGGAAACCCTCTCAGCCACCTCGGCTCGGTCGACGTTGAGCACGACGGCTCCAACCTCACCGATCGGAACAGTGATGCGGTATGGGTTTTCGGTCTCCATGACATCTTCGTCCGAAAGCGAGCCCGACAGCTGAAGATCCGCAGCCATCGTTTCGGGAATCTCCTCCGTCGACTCACTTTGCGACGAAAAGACGACCTTGCCGTCACTGTCAGTCACCTCGATCGACTTCCAGATTCGCCGCTCTGGGTCTCCTTCCAAGGTGCGGCTGAGCACCTCGCGCCGGGTTTCGACCACATCGAGCTCTTTGACTTCCGCTCCGCCCAGACCTGCGGCGATGCGCCGCGCCTCCTCCCGCCCTCCGGCCAGCACGTCTTCAAGGTATCGTCTCGAGAGCGAACCCGAGATGAGGTGGCCAAAGAGAAAAATGATACCGATCACCAGGGAGAGCAGAACCAGCGCCGCAGCCGAGTACTGGCGGCTGAGTGGGCTCGGTGTGCCGAAAAGGTGCTCCCCGTCGGTCATTGTGGCCTGTTTTCTATCATCTGGATTGCCGCATGTCTTGATGCAGGGGCGTTTTGTCGAAAGCCATTCGCTCGACTACCTCCCCCCGCAGCTACAAAAGCAAACGACGTGCCATCACGTCGGGTGGCCCCGGAAGCACCTGAACTTCGGCTATCAGGCGCCGCACGCGGAACGCAAATCGGCGGTCCGATCGGTGCGCTCCCAGGTGAATTCCGGCTCGTCTCGACCAAAGTGCCCGAAGGCTGCTGTTTTCCTGAAAATCGGCCGACACAGGTCGAGATACTCGATGATTCCGAGTGGCGACAGAGGGAAAACCTCTCGAACCGCGGCCGTGATCCGATCGTCCGGCATCTCCCCAGAGCCAAAGGTATCCACCATGACCGAAACGGGATCCACAACGCCGATTGCGTAGGCCAGCTGCACCTCGGCTCGAGCGGCCAAGCCCGATGCAACGATGTTCTTCGCCACGTGCCGCGCCATGTACGAGGCCGAACGATCGACCTTTGACGGGTCCTTGCCGGAAAAGGCGCCCCCCCCGTGAGAGCCGACTCCTCCGTAGGTGTCGACGATGATCTTGCGGCCCGTGAGACCGCAATCCCCCTGCGGCCCACCGATGACGAATCTCCCGGTGGGGTTGATGTGAATTTTGGTACTGTCGTCCAAAAGCTCACCGGGCAGCGTCGCGCCAATGATGAGGTCCCGAACCTCGCTCCTCAGATCCTCTGTTCCCACCGTGTCAGAGTGCTGACACGACACCACAACCGCCTCGATTCGCTCGGGAGTGGTGCCTCTGTACTCGATGGAAACCTGGGACTTTCCGTCCGGCCGCAGCCAATCGATCTCCCCACTGCGCCGTGCGTCGCTCAGCCTACGGGTCAGCTGGTGCGCCATCACCAGTGGCATCGGCATCAACTCGGGAGTTTCGTTCGTAGCGTACCCAAACATGAGGCCTTGATCTCCGGCGCCACCCGGGTTGACCCCTTGAGCGATGTCCGGCGACTGGGGATCGATCGACGAAATGACCGCACAGGTTTCATAGTCGAAACCGAACTTGGCCCGTGTATAGCCGATCTCCCGGATCGTCTCACGCACAATTGCTGGAAAGTCCACATACGTCTTCGTTGTGATCTCGCCTGCAATAAACGCGAGGCCGGTGGTGACAAGCGTCTCGCACGCCACCCGACCCATGGGGTCGTCCGTGAGAACCGCGTCAAGGACCGCATCCGAAATCTGATCCGCTATCTTGTCCGGGTGTCCTTCGGTTACCGATTCCGAGGTGAAAACATGTCGTCCGTTGGGTGCCATCATTCCTCCTGGTCAAATTGAGCCCGCTCTCAACGCGAATCCGGTGGACTGCGGACGGCATACCGTACCATCGTGATTTCCACCTGGTCAATCGGGGATACCGACGTCCCAGGTTGACGCCCAGGATCGTTCAGCCCATCATCGTGCAGTGGGCAGCCGTTCATTCATTCGGTCACCGGCGAATAATCGATGACCGATAGGTGGTCTGAACCTCGGATTCGCGAGCTCGCGAGGAGACTCGAGGAATTTCGCCTGTCCTGCAGGGCGACGACCTTGGCGGAGGAGCAGGAGAACAGTCGATCCGCTTTTCGGCTCCTTGTCGCCTGCGTGATCTCGTTGAGGACCAAGGACGAGGTGACCGCGGATGCGAGCCGCCGGCTCTTCGAGATTGCGGCAACACCTGAACGGCTCGCTGCCCTCGATGTCGAGCAGATCGCCGCCGCCATCTACCCGGCCGGGTTTTACAACACCAAGGCTGGCCAGTTGCGCGAAATCGGCACGATCATCCGCGATCACCATGACGGCGAGGTTCCGGCGGACGAGACGAAGCTCTTGGCGCTGCCCGGCGTCGGCAGAAAGACGGCAAATCTGGTGCTCGGGCTCGGCTTCGGTATTCCAGCGATCTGCGTCGATACCCATGTCCACCGCATCAGCAACCGTCTCGGGATGGTCGCGACAAAGACTCCCGAACAGACCGAGAAGGCCCTCAACCGTGTGCTGCCGCAGGATTTCTGGATACCGATCAACGATTGGCTGGTGACCTTTGGCCAAAACTGCTGTCACCCGACCTCACCCAAGTGCAGCGAGTGCCCGCTGACCGACATGTGCCCGCGAGTTGGAGTCACACGCTCCCGCTAGCCCGTACTTCTCACCAGGTTTCGTGACGAGGGCGGCGAAGCGCAAGTA
>CBDTWX010000044.1:0-17746 GCA_965364305.1 uncultured Thermoanaerobaculia bacterium | reverse complement strand
CCGGCGGCAGCTCCGCGGTGCCGGTGCCGTCGTCGGCGACCACGCACGGTCCGATGGGTCGTGGAGCCGGCTCGACCGCCAACCTCGCCGTCCCGATGGTCGAACCGGCAAAACCGTCGAGCACACTTCCCGGCGACCCCTGGAAGTCGATCTTGTAGGTGATATCGAAGAAGCTGTCCACCGTGAAGGAATCCCCGATCCTCTTGGTCATCGTGGTGTGGCCAGGGCTCGGCAGGCCGTAGGAACTCCCCGCCGTGATGATGAGGGTGTCAAAGTCCGGATCTCCGATGAGCGAACCCTGGAGGGACATGTAGTCGGTCGGAAATGACTGTACGCGATCTCCCGGGGTCCGAGGAGCCATGTGAACGATCGAAGCCACCGGAATACTGATCTGCCGCGCGAAACCTGCCAGGCTTCCGGTTCCGGTCATGGAAAGGGTGAGCGAGGAATCGAAGATCGCCATCGTTCCGCCAAGGCTGCCACCCACTGATTCGCAGGGCGTTGTCCAGCACAAAATGTTGTCGAGAAGCGGATCGGCCTCGATGGTTGTCCCCGGCGGGAGACCGTCAATGATCATGAAGAGATCCTCGGGGCTGATGTATGAGCAACCAACCGGAGGCACCTCCCCGGTTCCGGCCCCGATGTCGGGCACCATGCAAAAGCTCCGCGCCGGAGGATCCGCGGCTGTGAGTTGGGCTGCGAATAAAACGATCGTCGTAACGATCAGCGTCCAACGGTCTCTTCGAATGCGCCACATGGTGAACGCCTCCTTGAGCCCCGGCTGGTTGTCGGGCTTTCGCCCACCGCTTAGACCGCTCAAAAAGCGGCGGCGGGACACGCTGCGGAGCGGGGCTCACACCCCCGCGTATGCTCGATGGATGCTGGTAGCGCCACCACCGTCTCACATGGCGGGAGGGCTTTAAAGGGGGAAGGTCACGGCACCTCCGCACCCGCCTTTCCGGGCCTGGCCACCGCCCCAAGTCGACGGCCGGAGGGAGGGCCTGCGCTGTATCGGCTCCGGGCATTGACAGACTGCGAACCTCGCAATAAATTCCTGAATCAGAGACTGCATCCAAAAAGAGATCGGTTGGGGTCGGCACGCTTCGGCCGGCCAACCCGAACCGACGCCATCGTCGCGATCGGATGAATTTCCAAATTCGATGGAGTGGAGACGAGTTTGACCGGGCTTTTATGCCGCGGTAAGCGGGCGACTCTTCCCACAACGTCGAAAAAGATGTCCGTGGCCAAGGAAGGAGGATCTCATGAGGATTCCACTCTCGCATCGTGGTGTCTGCTTCACGTCTGTTGCGATGGCCGTGTTGCTCGTATTTGGCGTGCCGGCAGTCGGTGCGCACACCTTCGCACAGATCATCGACGGAAGCGGAGACGGCGATCCGGCGCACCCGCTCGACTACCCCGCCGGCATCGCGGTCGACGCCGCAGGCAACGTGTGCGTGGGCGGCCGCGACAGCAACAACGCGTTCAAGATCGGAGATTTTCCCGTCTTCGCCGACGTCTTCGAGTCCGGCAACACCTCGGTGTGGTCGAGTTCCGTGCCCTGATTGCGTCCAGGTCCGATCTGCAGCGCGCCAAGGTCCTTCGAGCGAGACGAGCTCGAGGAAACCCGCCCCGCCGTACAACGGTGAGCCGAAAACCCTCAATTCGGCGTTTGAAATGGTAAGAGAGGATGTCTCTCTGGCTCGGTTATGAGCATGTTTCGACAAACTCGATGGAATGGAGAGTGAGAATGATTTTCCGCACCCGCATCGCCCTCGTCGCCCTGGCAGTCACAACGGTCTTCGGCGGTCAATCTCTGTTCGCCCAGACCCCGACCGCGGCGGTCATCGCCACGTTTCAGATCCCGGGAGCCCATATCGTCGGTCTTTCGGTCGGCGATAACGGCGAGCTCGCGGTCTACGACAGGACTCCAGCCGAGAGCAACTGTCTGATGCGGTTTTTCGTCGCCTCGATGGAGGACGGAGAGCCGGTGGTCACCGAGGCGCCCGAGACCGTTTTTCTCTCGGGCGATGCACCGGATTTCAAGGGCTGGATGCTGCGTGACGGCGGCTACCTCTATGCCCTTTCCTCTCGCAACACCAGCACCAACGAATGGGGGCTTTCCACCTACGAGCGGATGTGGCTCTACATCATCTCCGGCCGGTCGTCTCTCACAGCCATCAACTACAACAACACGGCGGTGGTCGAGGGCAACGAGCCGGTGACGGCACCCGAGGACTATTACTATTCGGTCAGCGGGTTCACCCACAAGCCCAGTAACGCCGAGAACGGCAACAATCTGCGAATCATCATCAACGACAACCTCAAGGGCAATCTCGACATTCTCGACTTTGACAGTTTTGGAACATCCCTTGTTTTCCAGGTCCGCCACTCGTATCGAGACCGGTTCGAGGCCGGGTGTGAGTGGCCGGACATCGACCCGGGACCCTGGTACACGTGCAACTGGTCAACCACAATCGGCAACGGTCTCGCCCTCGAGTGGACCCTCGATACCCGCAGCTCGCCGGACGATCCGTCCCTCGCCAGTGAGGACGACCTCTACATCCTCGATCCTCTGTATTTCAATCCTCCCTATCAGGCGAGGCACTTGCGGCGCATCAAGCTTTCGCACCCGGGTGCGCCCGTCTTCAGCGCCGTGGACCAGGCCGAAATCGACCTCGAGCTCGTTGATGGCATACTCTGGAACGGTGTCGAGGGCCTCCACGGGGCGCCCTCGACCGATCGCATCTGGATCGCCACCGGTTTGCAGGAGTTCGAGGCGGGATTCGTGCCGGTCCTCGATACCCTGAATCTCTCGACTCAGGTCATCGATCCCGTCTACTCCGACGAGAACATCATCCTGGTGGATCCGCTTGACCATAGCCGTGTCATCATCCCCATTGCCGATGCCTTCGACTACGACCCCACCGGCACCTTGTTCCTCCGCGAGCTGAAGAACGGGGTGGTCGTCAACAGCGTCGCCGCGCTCACCGATTTCGACAAGTACTCGCTCGACACCGCAGCCTTCGACCGAAACTTCGGTCTCGTGTACCTGGCATTCGGCGATACCCTTTACGTCGTCCAGGCGACGACGCCCGGATTCGTGATCTTCTCGGACGGATTCGAAAGCGGCACCTTGAGCCAATGGAGCTCGAGTACGCAATAGCATCCGACAGCTGCCGCATTTCGTCTGAACTCCTCATTGGCATTGGCATTGACAGGCCACGGTCCTCGCAATAGATTCTCGACTTAGAGACTGCTTTCAAAGCGAGATCGGGTAGGGGTCGCCGCGCTTCGGCGTCGGGGCTGGGCCCGACTCCATCGCCGCGACCTGGAGGGCTTCGCGCGCTGTGATGATGGCGAGACGCGCCGCCTCGGAACCACTGGTCGTAGCGGGCGCGGTGACCCCCGCCGCAGCTTCGACGAGGAGCGTCCGTGACCCAAGAAGGAGGATCTCATGAGGATTCCACCCTCGCATCGTGGTGTCAGCGTCAGGTCTGCCGTGATCGTCGGGCTGATGGTGTTCATCGTGCCGGCCGTCGCTTCGCAGACCGTCACGCAGATCATCGACGCTGACGGAGACGGCGATCCGCTGCACCCGCTCGACTACCCCGCCGGCATCGCGGTCGACTCCGCGGGCACCGTTTGCGTGGGCGGCCGTGACAGCAACAACGCGTTCAGAGTGACCGCTGGCGGGGCGATCGAACAGATCATCGACTCGACCGGAGATGGAGGATTCTATGGCCTCTCCGCAACACGATGGGTGGCGGTTGACGCGTCGGGCAACTGCTACCTGACGGGTGGCTCGAGCAACAGCGCGTTCAAGATCGACCCGGGCGGCGCGATCAAAGAGATCATCAATCTGGACGGAGATGGATTTTACATCCTCGAATATCCAATCGGCATCGCCGTCGGACCCACCGGAAACGTGTACGTGGCCGGCTACGACAGCCATAACGCGTTCAGGATCACGCCGGGTGGCGTGATCGCCCAGATCATCGATTCCAGCGGGGACGGATCGAACAGCCTGCTCGGCGCACGCGGCATTGCCGTCGACGGCTCGGGCAACGTGCTTGTGACGGGCGACAACACAGACAACGTCTTCAGGATTGCCGCCTCGAGCACATGCAGTACGAGCGGTACACCGTGCACGATCACGGAGATCATGGATCACACGGGCGGTCTCGACCGTCCGACCGGTATCGCCGTCGACGGTTCGGGCAATGTTTACGTGACAGGTTACAACAGCGACAACGCCTTCAGGATTCACGTGCCGACCACCTGCAGCACGGGCGGAACACCGTGCACGATCACGGAGATCATCGATGCCAGCGGCGCGGGAGGCGGGATGGCCCTCGACGGCCCTTTGCGCATTGCCGTCAGCCCATCCGGCCGCGTCTACGTGACCGGCAATGTCACCGACAACCTGTTCGAGATCATGCCCGATGGATCGATCACCGAGATCATGGACGTCTCAGGCGGCGGCGCCGGGACGCTCGGACGGCCGACCGACGTCACGGTGGGCCACTCAGGACACGTCTACGTGGCGGGGAGCTACAGCGACAACGCGTTCAGGATTCGCGATGCTCTCATCTTCGCCGATGGCTTCGAGTCCGGCGGCTCCTCGGTGTGGTCAAACACCGTTCCCTGATCGCGTCCAGGTCCAATCCGCGGCCGGTTGTTCTCCGGCGAGAGTCAATCCGCGGTGGTGCGATCCTCGCCGTCTTCGAGCCGGTCGAGCTGCCACACCACCTGGTTGATGTGATCAGGGCAACCGATGGTGGTGTTCCCCTCACAGCATCAAGCTGCCGCCGCTGACCGGCACGTAGGCGCCGGTGACGAAGCCGGTGGTGTCGGCGGCCATGGCGAGGACCACGCCGGCGACGTCCTCGGGCTGGGAGTTGCGACCCAGCGGGGTGGCTCGCGCGGCGGCGTCCTTCGCCTCCTGCGGCAGCAAGGCGGTGGCATCCGTGATGGTCAGCCCGGGCGACACGGTGTTGACCCGGATGCCGTGCGTGCGGTCCGAGTCCGGCCGGTGGTACGATTCCTCCGAGAACCAGGAGGCATCACGTGATGAAAACAGCGCTTTCCCTCACCGCCCTCACCCTCCTCTTCGCCGTCCCCGTATCCGCCGATCAGCCCCTCGGCCGGCGCGGCACCGTCCTCGACCACTTTGTCGGCGAGTGGGTCATGACCGGCACCATTGCAGGCCAAGAGACCACGCACGACGTCACCGCGGAGTGGGTCCTCGACCAGCACTATCTGCGCTTCCACGAGCTGGCCCGCGAGACCGACCCCGCCACCGGCAAGCCCGCCTACGAGGCCATCGTGATCCTCGGCTGGGACGAGCCAACCGCCAGCCTCGCCTGTCTCTGGCTGGACACCACGGGCGGCAGTGGCCTGACCAACGGCATCATCGGCCGCGCCGATCCGGGCGGCGACACGCTGGCCTGGGTCTTCGCCGGCGGCGAGGAGGGGAGCGGCGTGATCCACAACACCTGGACCTACGACCGTGCGGCCGACGCTTGGAGCTGGAGCATCGACATCGAGCGCGGAGGAGAGCGGTCAAACTTCGCGCAGGTCGCCCTGCGACGGCGTTAGACGTACATCCGCAGCGGCGATGTGGTCGGACGCCGCTCCGGAAAGGCACCTCCATGCGCCCCTCGGGGCGGGAGCCATCCGATCAAGCCGATCGTGCCACGCCATCCCCGAGTATCAGAACCTCCCCTCCCTGACCTGGGCACGGGTCAGGCCCTTGCGAAGGCCAATGATCTTATCGGCGGTGGTGGTTTCGTTCTCAGGGAGGGGCACGTCTCCCTTTTTCTTCCCGAGCTTGGCGACCGAATCAAGACCCTCGAGATCCTTGGAACCCGAGACGGCCGTCTGCGAGTCGTCGTAGTAGACGAACCACGGAAGACCGTGTCTGTCGTACTCCTTTGCGGTCGGTGGGACGGTCGGCGGCTCCTTACCGGTGATCGCCCGCCACACCATCGAGTTGGCGATGTGGACGAAGCAGCGGCTGGTATTCTCGGTGTCCCAGTCGTCGAGATCGTAGGGGTCATCGTAGATCTCCTGGACCATACGCCCTCCGGGAGCGAGACCCATGTCGAAGCTCATCTCCGCCTCAGCCGGCATCCCGGCGTCCATCGGCATGCTGTACCGCGCGACCTCAACCCTCTTTCTCTGTTTCGGGAAACGGCGTTCGAAGACCTCACGCTTCATCGGACAGACCATGAGCTGGAGCCCGCCGTGCTCGGCCTCGCCGGTAAGCTGCTCCTCGGCGGTGTAGCCGGCGCCCAGGGGCATGGCGACGAACTGGCGGATGACGCCCTCTTCGACACAGTAACCGTCGAGCCAGGGCTGCTCGGGGGCGACCAGGTAGTCCTGCGGCTCTCCGTGGAGACGCTCCGACCACGGTTCTCCGCTGACCGCGTTGGTCTTGCCGGTCGCGACCTTGACCGCGAAGGGGTACCTCGCCCATCGGTTCCAGGCGTGATCCGTTTGAAAGTGCAGCCACATCGCCTCGGACTGGTACATGGGCAGCATCACTCCGCCGTGCCGGAGCCAACGCTCGGGGACGCGGCGGTGGAAGTCGTCGACGTGTCGCAGCGGGAAGCTCCCGAGACCAGGTGGCAGCGGATAGGCTTCCCCGTCGTCCGGGATTCGCAGCGTGCGTTGGAAGTCGACCCGGAGCACCGCGTTGGGATGGACCTCCGCGAAGCTGAAGACGAGATTGTCTTTTTTGAGTTCGATCATTTTTGACTCCTTTGCAGTTCGAATTTTGAGTTTCGAATTTTGAGTTTTGAATTCCCGCCCGCACCCCCCGGGACGTCGCCGCGCACCGTGCCGGAACTACTTGATCTACCAATCGCCATCGCGAACCTCCCTGACCACCCGCAGCACCGCGCGGTCCGGCGCGTCGCGAAGCTGACGGATCAGCTCGGCGAAGAGCTGCGGGCGCTTCCGGATCGCCTCCTGGAGATCGCTCGAGACCTTGCCGGCCATCGCCAACAGCACGTCTGGGTCCTCGTCGAGGACCTCGGCGAGGGCGACGATCTTCGCCTCCGACGGAGGGGGCTGCTCCCCCCTCTCGACCTTGCTGAGATAGGACGGCTCGACGCCGATTCGGGCCGCCACCTTGCGAACCGAGTACTCGCGGTCGGCGCTGCGGAGCTCCTCACGGCGATTGCGGACGTAGGGGCCGAAGATCGTTTTCATAATGTGTAGTATATACTACATAGTACATGTTGTCAAGGAACAATATGAGTTCGGAGCTCGGAATTCGGAATTCGGAATTTGGGATGTGGGGTTTTGCACCCCTCCCCATAGATCCCTCCGCTCTGCCCCTACGGGCCCTCGGTCGGGATGACACTTTGACTGGCCGTTCAAAACGCCACGCCGCCTCTTCCTGTCCCGACCGAAGGAGCGACCTGTCACGGCGAAGCCCTTGGGGCAGAGCCGGAAGCGACTGAGCGGAGGGATCTATGAGGGGTGGGGGTTCGAGGCGCGTGCTCCTTCTGTCGGGACAGACGACCGCGAAAGCCGCTGTTGCAGATACGGCGGGCGCGCTCCACATTGGAATTGACGGTTTCCGACGGGAGGCAAGCCATGGTGACGTCGCGGAGGGAGTTCATGTGGCGGTCGATGGCGGCGGCCGGAGCCGTGCTGGCGCCGCCCGGGTGCGAGCCGGGGGGGATCGAAAAAGGCGTTGCGTCCTCAGGAGAGGTCGAGGTCGATTTCGAACCCGGTTATCTGAAGCTCGAGCGAGAGGGCGAGCTGGCCACGCGTGAAGAGGCTCTGTGGGAGATCCTTTCGAGCTGTGAAATTTGCGCGCGCGGCTGCGGCGCCGACCGGCTCGCCGGCGAGGTCGGTGTGTGCTCGACGACGGCGCGGATCAAGGTCCACTCCGCCGGCTCCCACTACGGAGAGGAGCGCGAGCTGGTGGGCCGTGGCGGCTCGGGCACGATCTTTTTTTCAAACTGCAATCTGCTGTGCTGCTTCTGCCAGAACTGGGAGATCAACCACCGCGGCGACGGCGAGATCACGTCTCCTCGCGAGCTCGCGAACATGATGCTGAGCCTGCAACGGCGCGGCTGCCACAACATCAACCTGGTGACCCCGAGCCACGTCGTTCCGCAGATCGTCAAGGCGACCCGGATCGCGGCGGGCAAAGGTCTTCGGTTGCCGCTGGTCTTCAACACCGGCGGGTACGACAACCTCGAGGTGATCAAGATGCTCGACGGCGTCGTCGATATTTATCGGCCGGACTTCAAGTACCAGGACGGGAAGCTGGCGGAGTTCTACTCGTCGGATGCCTCCGACTATCCCGAGGTTGCGGCGGCGGTGATCCGCGAGATGCACCGCCAGGTTGGAGACCTCGAAACCGACTCGCGTGGAATTGCCACCCGCGGACTGATGATCCGCCACCTCGTCATGCCTCACAACATCGGTGGCACCGACCGCCTCGTCTCGTGGATCGCCGACGAGCTCGGGCCGGACACCTACCTCAACCTGATGGCCCAGTACCGGCCCGACAACAAGGCGATCGACTGCCCCGCGATCGCGCGGCGGTTGACCAGCGAGGAGTGGCGGCAGGCAGTTGCATGGGCTGCAGAGGCCGGCCTGACAAACGTCCACAGCTGAAGTGACCCGCATCCGGTGACGAGCCCTCAGGCTTGTCCAGCGCGAAGCGATCGGATCTCTCGTCGTCGAACTCCTCGAAACGACAGTTCACTCCGACAGCGTCCCCCTGTCATTCCGGGCGAAATCGCGAAGCGTCTGACGAAGAATCCGCTCGAGTCGATCCGCTCGCTCAGGACAAGCCCGTGGAGGGCTCGAGGCGACGCGCTTCATAGGGCAGATCCACTCAAAAGAAAATATTTGAAATAAAAGAAGATATGTGTTAGGTTATGTTGTCTGTCGCCGGCCAACGGGGCCGGCTTCTGTTTGGTGAACGCAGTGTTCACACCGGTTTGCGAAAAGGGCGCGCCCCAGAAAGGCAGCGCTCAGGGAGAAAACGAGAGATATGTCGAAGAAACTGTTTGTTGGAAGTTTGAGCTGGGATACGAACAACGATGGCCTGCACGCCGCGTTCAGCCCTCACGGCGAAATCGCCGAAGCCATCGTGGTCAGCGATCGCGACACGGGTCGTTCCCGTGGTTTTGGTTTTGTCACCTTTAACGACGACGAGGCGGCCGACAAGGCCCTTGCGGCGCTCAACGGGACCGATCTCGACGGCCGTACCATCAAGGTGGACGTCGCCCAGGCGAAGCAGCGCTCCGGTGGCGGTGGCGGTGGCCGCGGCGGCTACAGCGGTAGCTGGTAAATCCTTTCATACCTCTACAAAACCCCTCCCCCGTGGAGGGGTTTTTCTTGAAAAAAATACCGTTCGACGGCGGTTTTTCGGCTGTTTGACGGCCAAAATGAAGGAACTATGGGCGGCCTTCGGACGTGCCTCAAGCCGCTGATCAGTCCCCCGGGTGGAGCATTTTTCAAGAAATATTTCGAAAACAAGAAGATACCTGCTATAGTCTCAGTTCCTTAGCCGGCCGCCGTGGCTGGCTTCTGCATGGGTGGGAGCAGAATCCACCACAACCTTTGAGACGGGCGCACCGTAAAACGGGAGCGCTCAGGGAGACGAGAAGAGAATGTCGAAGAAACTGTTTGTTGGAAGTTTGAGCTGGGATACGAACGATGAAGGCCTGCGCAACGCCTTCGGCGTGCATGGCGAGGTCAGCGAGGCCGTTGTGATCAGCGATCGCGACACCGGTCGTTCGCGCGGCTTTGGCTTTGTCACCTTCGAGGATGACGAGGCGGCCGACAAGGCCATGGCAGCCCTCAACGGTACCGAGCTCGACGGGCGCTCCATTCGTGTGGACGTGGCCCAAGCGAAGCAGCGCTCCGGTGGTGGCGGCGGCGGCGGCGGTCGCGGCGGCTACAGCGGCGGCTGGTAAGTCAAGCTTCAAACCACAAAACCCCTCCCTCGCGGAGGGGTTTTTTTTGGCCAAAACCAGGGGTGAATTCGGAATTACCGCCCACCCACCCCGTTTGGCGAGACGCCTATCCTCACAAGGAGGGCGTTCGTCACCAAGGCGTTGTGGTGTCGCGGTCCCGGCAACAGTTCCGTTACCCGCAGGTCATCGGCCTTTCGCCGTCCGCGGCTCCGTCGACGAGATACTGTTTGATGTCGAGCAGGTCTTGATCTGTCAGCTCGACACCGGTCTTCTCCTTGACCCGCGGAACGCACTCGGCGACATCCTCTTCGTCGTTGAATGCCCGTTCCCACTGATCCATGATCAGGTCGGAAGGTTGCAGCGCCGGAATGCTCACGCTCTTGCCGTCGTGACAGACCCTGCAGTTCTTTTTGAAGTACGCCTTGCCCTTGCGCGGGTTGGGCGCGGGTGAGGCGCTCACGGCAGCCGCGATCCAGATGCCCACGAGCGCCACAACGAACAGCCGGGCGATGGTCTTGGTCCACATGGCTTCCTCCTTGTGGTGTTCAGGTTGATCGACACGGACAGGATACTACTTTTCTCTTTGAGACAGTTTCCGATTCCCCTGAAGCCTCTCGAAAGGAGGCATCGCATCGAGCTTGCGCTGCCGGAGTCTTCAGCTGCCGAGCGGCCGGAGATCGACCTCGCGAGCACACGTATATGAGCTATTGAGAAAATGGTCATTTACGTGTATTATAACCGAAGAACGTCACGGACCAGAATAATGAAGGCGAGAGTGCTCACATCCAGAAAAAGACCCGGTGGTCTCAGAACCGGCCCGACGGTTGGATTGCGGACCAGCAATCACCGCCGGCGCATTGCTGAAAACGTTGCCGAAGGCCGAGCCGCAGAGGGGGACAGGTAGCTTGTCGTCAACATCGTTTTGGAGCAGTCTGAAGGAAGAGTCGCGGCGCAACTACATCGCCATCTTCGAGCAGGAATGGCCGACGTGGTTGGCCGGGATCTTCCTCGCCGTTGTCGCACTGCTGATCTTTCTGTGGCAAGGCCCGTGGGGGGTCGCCGCCGGCTACCGCAACCTGGGGGACTGGATCTTCTACGCCGCGGGTGCCGGTGAGGAAAAACCCTACGCGATGTGGCTGCACCCCATCACGTTGACCAACACCGGCCTGATCGTCGGAGCCTTGATTTCGGCGCTGATGAGCCGCCAGTTCAAGATCCACCGCGCACCGCCCCTGGAGTATGCCAAGTCGCTGATGGGCGGGGTCTTCATGGGCGCCGGTGCAGTGCTGGCGGCGGGATGCAACGTGGGCGGGTTCTACACCGCGGCCGCGATGTTCGATATGGGCGGGCTGGCCATGATGGCAGGCCTCATCGCCGGGGCATGGATCGGTCTTCGCTACCTCCTCTGGGAGATGGAGCACGTGCAGCAAAAGGGTATCTCGCAGCACCCACCCAAGGACTCCTGGCTCACGGCTCAACCTGTCATCGGCGGAACCTTCCTGATCCTCGTGGTCGCAGCGTTCTACGGTTTCGCGGTGCTCGAAAAGACCGAGCTCGGCGGCCTGCTGTTTTTCGGCTTTTTGATCGGGCTCATCATGCACCGTTCACGGTTCTGTTTTGTGCGCGCCTTTCGCTGTCCGTTCATGACCGGTGACGCCGAGATGGTCAAGGTGGTCGCCATGAGCTTGATGATCTACGGAATGGGCACAGCGGTGATCAAGTGGGCGTGGATTCAGGAACCCGCGATGGGGGTCAATCACAACTTCTGGATCGGCAGCCTGCTCGGCGGCGTGATTTTCGGCGTCGGAATGCTACTCGCCGGCGGCTGCGCCAGCAGCACGCTGTGGCGGATCGGCGAGGGCCAGACGAAGATGGTCGTCACCCTGCTCGCATTCGCGCTCACCAACTCGCTGCTCGCCACGGTCCTCAAAAATCTCGATCTCTACGACAAGATGGGTCAGGGGCGTTTCATACCCGACACCCTGACCTGGTACGTGACGGTGCCATCGTTCCTGATCTTCTTCGTGTTCTGGGCGTTTGTCGCGATCTGGAACGAGAAGTCCGAAAAACTGGTGATGTTTTGAAAAAGGAGCCAACCATGGATCTGCACGAAATCGAACCGCACAGCATTCTTGACGCGCGAGGCCTGACCTGCCCGATGCCTCTTCTGAGAACCAAGAAGACGCTCAAAGGTGTCCCGGCCGGAGAGGTCCTCGAGATCTGGGGAACCGACCCCGGATCGAAGAACGACATCCCCCACTTCGGCGCCAAGAACGGCAACTCCTTTCTCGGCTATTTCGACGACGAAACCGAGGGATACACCCGCTACTTCATCCGCAAGGGCTGAACGGGAGCACGGGGGGAAGCATGAAAAAAGCAGTCGTACTGATCAAGGATCCGGAGCAACAGTACGAGGGGCTTCGCACGAGCCTCGGTCTCCTGCTCGAGTCGATCGAGGTCAAAATGATCGTGCTCGACAACGAGGTTGCCGCCCTGGCCGCCAAGGACGACGACGAGGAGGCGTTCGAGGAGTACTTCGACAACATGGAGTTCATCGACGAGATGGACGGCGAACGCTATTCGAACAACCAGCGCAACGTGGTCGAGTGGGGGTTCAAACCGGCTCCGCCCGACGTGATCGCGACCCTCCTCAGGGACGCCGATCACGTGATTCCGTTTTAGGGGAGAGGCGCCATATCATGAAGATTCTGCACATTTTCAAGACCGAACCCGACGATACGGTCAAGGACTTCGCGGGAGCCTTTGCCGACGACGAGGTCGAGACCGTCCCGCTGTACGAAGGTGACGTGGATTGGGCGAAGCTCGTCGATCAGATCTTCGCCGCGGACAAGGTGATCTCCTGGTGGTAGGGGGAGCCTCCGTCCGGCCGATCTTCGCAGATCCCGCAGCGAATCAGGGAGAGTGACATGGACAAGGATCTCGCATCCGCCATCCTGCTCGAACGATGCCAGTGCTACAACAAGTCGCTCGCATCCGCCGCCAAGGTGCTCGACAAAGAGGGCGTCGACCTCGACGAGGTCATGTGGGCGCGGAGGATCATCAAATCGCTCGGAGAGATCTTCGTCAGCCAGCGATTCATGGACAAGGCGATGGAGTGCTATCAGCTGCTGCTCGAGCACGCGCCGCCCGAGCTCGACCCAGCGGCGCTGGGCGTGGATGTCTGTCCGGAACCGGAGGTCGGGCCGTCAGTGTTCTCCGATCTCGGACCCGACACGGTCACCGTGACGACTCGGGTCAACCAAGACGTCTACGAGATCTTGGAATCGCTCAAACAGGTCGAAGGCAACGAGGGCAAGGACGACGCCGAGCTGGTGCGAGAGGGTCTCTACCTGCTCTTCCTCAAGTACGCCGAGGACAAACGAACTCGCGAGCTGATCTTCGAAAAGATCCGAACCGTCGTCGACTGAATCGTCGCCGAAACAGCATGAAGGAACGAACCATGGCCGACACATTGGGAATCCTGGTGAGCTCGAACAAACACCTCGACCACGTCGTCGAGCTGGTGAAGGCCGCTCACACCAAGGGCAAAGAGACCCAGGTCTTCTTCACCGGATCGGCGGTCTTTCTGTCGCTCGAGCCGGCCTTTGCCGAGCTCACGGGAAAGGCGAAGCTGTGGATCTGCGACGTCAGCTTCCGAAGCAACGGGCTCCACGGACGCGAGGACGACGTGCCCGGCGTCGACTACAAGAGCTTTGCCACCCAGGGACGCAACGCCGAGATGCTGGCGGAGGTGGATCGGTACGTCGTTTTTTGAGTTTTCAGTTTTGAATTTTCAGTTTTGAATTCCCGCCCACCCACCCCCTGATTTGATTTCGGAATGGGGAATCAGGAATGACGGAAACGGAATTCGGAATTCGGAACTCACCGACGGCGGCGATTCGTGACCGTGGCCGGGGGGGCGCCTCGAGGGAGGCCATACGGCCACTCGCTGATGGCGGGGAGTCACGACGCCCACAGGGCGTCAGTAATTTCGCCCGACCTCCCGTAGGTTGAGGTTGGGGTTCGGAAATCACCGATTTGGACTGTCCTCCCGAAAGCTCCCTTTCTGGTAGATTCGAACCCGATGAGCAACCAAACACATGATCGATTGACGCAGGCGCCGCGATTTTTTCGGCCCAACGTCGCGGGCCGGGAGCACCTCGAAAACCAACGCGACGACTTTTGGAGGAGAACCCTCTGAGCACCGCAGTCTTTCTCGTTCTCCACATCGCCAGCCTCGGGGTCCTTGCAACGACATTCTTCGCGGTGGGGCGGAAGCTCACCCGCAGCGTCGACTACGCAAATGCCTGGGAAGAGGTCGGTATTTCGTGCGCTCTCGGTTTCGGCGTCACCGCGACTCTGCTCTTCGGGCTGGGCCTGGCGCACCAACTCACGCGACCAAAGACGCTGCTCCTCCTCGTGGTGATTCATATCGTCTCCGCCGATGTCTGGGGGACAACCCTGAGACGCATCACAGCATGGATGTCAAAGGCTCCGAGAAACGCCGCCTGCGGCGCCTTCGCGGTCGTCGTCTTGACCGCCCCAATGGTGTTGATGGCTCTGTATCCTCCGACACAGTTCGACGCCACCCTCTATCACCTGCCTTTTGCGACGGCCTTCGTCGATGCGGGCTCGCTGCCGTTTCTGGAAAACCTCAGATATCCGGTGTTTCCACAACTTCAGGAGATGCTCTTCGTGTTGGGGTTTTTTCTGAGCGGTGAGATTGCGGCGCAGATGAACCAGCTGCTGGCCCTGCTCCTGACAGCCATCATTTTGATCGCGTGGGGAAGCAGCATGGAGGCCGAGAGAGCCGGGTTCTGGAGTGCGGCGTTGTGGCTCGGCAACCCCCTCGCGGTATGGCTCGGCGGCGCAGCTTTTGCGGACATCGGCCTAACGATGTTTGTCACCGCCGCGTTCTTCGCCTGGCACCGTTGGTCGGTCAGCGAGAGCACCTCGTGGCTGGTGGTTTCCGCGGCAATGGTCGGTTTTGCCTGTGCCAGCAAGTACCTCGGCCTCTTCTTTTTGGTGCTTCTGTTGTCCTTCACCCTGTTCATCGCCATTCGAAGCAGAGGGTGGCGAACCGCGGTTATTTTTTCGTCGGTGGTTCTGGCGGTCGCAGGCCCATGGTACGCGCGCATCATCTATTTCACCGGCAACCCGGTTTTTCCATACTTCGCCAACTTCTTCGGTTGGAACGCCTGGAGTTTCAAGACGTCTGTCTACCCCGCGGCAAACAGCCAATCACTGGCACCGTTTCTCGGATATCAGATCAACGAGATCTTGGCTCATCTCGGGTTTCTATTGACAGCTCCCTACAATGCCGTGTTTCAGAGGAGCGTGTTTCATTTCCAGGCACCGATTTCACCGTGGTATCTGATTCTCATTCCCTTGCTGGCATACCCGTCGCTGCGCACCAGAATGGGTCGCTGGGCAGCAGGTATCATCCTCATCTATGGCCTCTTCTGGATCGCAACCATCCGTGACATTCGTTACGTGTTACCGATCATCCCGCTCGCAGGTCTCGCGCTCGCGGTCGGCGCTGAACGATGGGCGTCACGATTCTCCTCAGGTGCTGCGCTCAGGACGGCTTTTCACTGCGTCGTGGCCATCAGCCTGGTGGCACCGGGTTGGCTCTACGGGTGGTACAAAGCCGCCCGACTCGGCCCACCGCCGACAAACCCATCAGCTCGTTCAGAATTTCTTTCGCGACACGTCGCGGGTTACGACGCAATCTCATCGCTCAATGGTGCGTTCGGTTCGGACTACTCCGTTTATGGCCTCTTCGCGGCAAATCTTCGATATTTCGCCGGTGGAGAATTTCTTGGTGACCATTTCGGGCCCAACAATTTTGCCCAGATCGTCCCGCTGTTGAGGGATCCGCAACGACTGCACACGAAACTGCGTTCGCTGGGAGTGGACCATTTGCTCGTCATTCCGAGGAAACAGGCGCCCGGTTTTGCGGACGACGAGCAGTTCAAACGCTTCTTCAAGGTCGTCGCCCGGTCCGACGACTTTCTTCTTCTGCAATGCCGTCACTCTCCGCTCGCAGTCCCGAGATAGAATCACCCCGTGAATTCTCCGCCGATCAGATCTCGATCATGGTTTGGGAGCGGTCACCTGAAGCTGATCGTGGTGCTGGCGACCATTCTCGGGGTTGCCCTCCGTTTTCGGATGTACCTCGAGGAGCGGTCTTTATGGCTCGATCCAGCCATGTTGGCGCTCAACGTTGTCGACAGGGGCTACGGCGAGCTGCTGGGGCGCCTCGATATGAACCAGGCGGCACCTCCAGGCTTTTTGTGGCTCTCGAAGGCCATCGGTTCCGCTTTCGGCTACACCGAGTACTCGCTGTACTTGGCACCCTTGGTTTTTGGAGTCGGCGCTTTTCTGCTCTTCATCCAGCTGTCCCGCGAGGTCCTGGGTCCCAGGCACGCTCCACTCGCCTTCCTCCCGATGGCAACCTGCTCGACGGCCATCTATTACTGCGGTGAGTTCAGACCCCAGTCTTTTGATCTTTTTTTCACGGTGCTCGTGCTGCTCTCCTGCCAGTCAGTCCTCAAACGGAACTGGGCACCATCGGCGATTGCCTCGTTGACCGTTGTCGGCATCGTCGGGGTGTGGTTCTCCTACGCGGTGCTATTCGTCATCGCGGGGAGTGGATCCGCCCTTGTCCTGCTTGCGATCACCTCGGCTCAGCCTCGGGCCGCCCGGTGGATGACGGTTTCTTTTGCGATCGTCATGGTCCATTTTCTTCTGTTCTACCTGCTCCACATCCGCCCATCCATCGGACCTGATCTCTATTCCGCCAACAAGGCCGCGTATGCGCCGGTGGTGGCGGTCACAAAAGGTCAGTTGTGGTGGTGGATTCTCGCGGTCAAAGGATATTTCGAGTTTCCGCTGGGTTTTCTCGGCATCTTCGTCGTTCCGCTGGTCGGCCTCGTCACCGGTGTTGCGGTGTGCCTGTCGAGCAGACGGCATCTCCGCCTCGTCGCGGTGTTCGGCGCGCCGATGGTCGCTCTGATTGTCGCATCGAGTCTCGGCCGGTACCCGATGTCCACCGGGGTGACCGAGGTCAAGGCGCGATTCGTGTTGTTCACGGTGCCGATCGCGCTCGTCTTCATCGCCTTCGGGATCATTCGCCTCTGCGAGGTGCTGGGAAGCAAGAAGCTTTTCTCGTACCTCGTGGTCGGGGCGTTGTTGCTCCCCAGCTTCTACGGAGCCTTCACGGGGCCGCGGTTCCGGCCCCAGGAGATGCGTCCGCTGGTTCACTACCTCGATCAACACATCCGACCTGGCGATTCGGTGTACGTCTTTTTCGCCTCGGTTCCGGCGTTTCGTTTTTACACTCGCCACGATCCGATCGATGCCGTGCTGGGCCGACGGCCTCGGCACGGAACCCGGGATCTCGAGCTCGATCTCGAACGGGTTCGGAATGCAGACCGACTGTGGGTGGTTGTCAGCCACGCCTTCAACGACGAACGACGCCTCATCCGGAGGACATTGAGACCATTCGCACAGCGCAAAACAACCCACCGGTTCCCGGGGGCCGTTCTTTTCGAGTACCGGCTCCGCCAATGAGCGGTGGCCACCGCTCACGCGATGCGCACAACCAGCCGGGGTGCGTATTCAGGCAGCGAAACCGCACCAGGGCTAGCCCGGACTATTCACCAATCTTCGGCTGCAAGGCCCGATGCACCGCACCCAGCGCCGTTTTCTCGCCTCGGGGTGCTCGACGTACTGTCAAGTACGCCTCCGCGCCCCTCGGGTCGAAAACGATCCTGGGCACGTCACCTCGAACC
>CBDTWX010000043.1:0-17830 GCA_965364305.1 uncultured Thermoanaerobaculia bacterium | reverse complement strand
CTCGTCAGCGGACTGCTGGATGGCAGAGAGCTCCAGCCGGAGGTCGGCGACGCGCTGCTCCAGCTCTCGTTGCCGCACCGCGTAGACCCCGAGCTGCTGCTTTGAGTCGCCGAGCTCGGTCCGGAGCGCAAGGCGGAGATACTCTCTGAGCTCGAACGAGACTACAACGAGCGCTACGGACGAGACGTCACGGTGACCGATACGTCGCCGATGGAGGACGTGGTCTTCGGCTACGGCCTCGATCTGGCGCGCTGTGTGGGTTGTCGGCGTTGTGTCTATGCCTGTGTCGAGGAAAACAACCAGTCGCGCGAACCTCAGATCCACTGGATCAGGGTCTTGCGGATGGAAAAAGAACGCGGAATCGAGCTTGCCGAGTCGTCCGCTTACTACGAACCGCCCGTGGTGCCGGAACCTGATGCTTTCTATGTACCGGTCGCCTGCCAACAGTGCCGCAATCCGCCCTGCACGAAGGTCTGTCCGGTGAAGGCCACGTGGCAAGAGCCCGACGGCATCGTCGTCATCGACTATGACTGGTGCATCGGATGCCGCTGTTGCATGTCGGCGTGCCCATACGGCGCGCGCCATTTCAACTGGGCCGAGCCGACCATTGCGTCCGAGGAGATCGAAACCGACACCCATTACCTCGGCAACCGGCCGCGGCCCAAAGGAGTGGTCGAGAAGTGCACCTTCTGCATCCATCGGGTTCGCCGAGGCCGCTACCCCGCCTGCGTCGAGATCTGTCCGGTGGGCGCCCGCAAGTTCGGCAACCTCCTCGACGAGGATTCCGAAATGCGGTACCTGCTGCGCGAAAAGCGCGTTTTCGTGCTCAAAGAGGAGCTCAACACCCGGCCGCGCTTCTACTACTTCTATGCGACCTGAGATGAAGTTCCGCGAGCTGTACTCGTTCGTGACCGGATCGACGCGGTTGGTCTTGCGTGGCGGGCCGACCTACTACGCCTGGATGACACTGCTCCTCACGCTTTGTGTGTGGGGGGTGCTGGCGTGGCGAGATCAGATCACAGAGGGGCTGATTGTCACCAATATGCGCGACCAGGTGTCGTGGGCGTTCTACATCGGCAACTTCACCTTTCTGGTGGGGGTTGCGGCCGCAGCGGTCATGCTCGTCATCCCGGCCTACATCTACAACTGGAAGCCGATCAAGGAAATCGCCATCTTTGGCGAGCTCCTGGCGATCAGCGCGATCGTCATGTGTATGCTGTTCGTTCTGGTAGATGTCGGTCGCCCTGACAGGGTGTGGCATCTCTTGCCGCTCATCGGCAGCCTCAACCTGCCCAGCTCGCTCCTCGGCTGGGACGTGCTGGTGCTCAATCTCTATCTCCTGCTCAACCTCGTCATCGTGGTTCACCTTCTCTACACCGCCTACCACCGGCGCCCCTACCGCACTCGGTTCGTGGTCCCGCTGCTCCTATTCTCGATCCCGGCCGCGGTCGGAATTCACACTGTAACGGCCTTTGTCTATGCGGGCACCGCCGCGCGTCCCTTCTGGAACTCAGCCATCCTCGCGCCGAGGTTCCTCGCCTCGGCATTCTGCTCCGGACCGGCAATCCTCCTGATCCTCTTTCAGATCCTCAGGCGAACCACATCGATCGAGATCAAGGACGAGGCCATCTGGAAGGTGGCCGAGCTCATGGCCTACGCCATGTTCCTCAATCTCTTCCTCTTCGGCGCCGAAATCTTTCGTGAGTACTACTCGGACACCCATCATCTCATCCATACCCAATACCTCTACAGCGGGGTGCACGGCCACGATGCACTCGTGCCTTTTGCGTGGCTGTCTCTGGTCTGCAGCGTGATTGCCTTTTTGCTCTTCCTCATCCCGGCGACCCGGCGCAACTTCATAACCCTCAATCTCGGATGCCTCCTGATCTACAGCGGCGTCTATATCGAAAAGGGGATGGCACTGGTGATTCCCGGGATGACCCCCGACACCCTCGGAGAGTTTTACGAGTACGTTCCGACTCTCACCGAGGTGCGGATCGGCGCCGGGATTTTTTCGGTCGGGTTTCTGGTGTTCACGATTCTGTGCAAGATCGCCATCCCGGCCCTTCAGGAGATGCCGACCAAGGCCGAGGCAGCATCCTCACCCGATTGAGACGTTTGAACGTTGAACGTTTGAAGATTGAAACGTTCCACCTGCCCTCCCGGATAGGTGAGCGTCCTGGCGGTCATCGGGTCTCGTCTCATGCCAGATCATGTCGTAATCTCCGTCAGCGACAGCGACAGCGACAGGTTCAGCGAACGATGGCAGCGGCACCGTTCAGGGTCAGGATCAGCGGCAACCTGTCGCTGATGACTGCCGCTGTCTTTTGTCGCTGCCCCGCTCTCGGCCCCCGCCCTGATGAGGCCACCAACCCCGATTCTGCGTGAAATCCATTATTTGTTCACATCCGCAATCGTGATACCGTTAGAAAGTTGGTATCAACACGAATCGATGAATCTAAGATTCATTCTCAGGAGCTCTCATGGATCAACGCATCGTGGGACTGGAACGGTTGGTCGGGTCTCTGGAAGAAACCGTTCGTCGCCTGGAGCGAAGAGTCGCGATCCTCGAGAAGGGTGGCGAGCCGGCGCCGGTGGTGGTGCCGGAACCCACTGAACCGGCAACCGAGGTGCCCGTACCGTCCGCACCGCATGGAGCTCTGGTGGCGCTCCGGAGCACGCCGGCCCTGGTGGGTCGAAGTCTGCTGGTTCTCGCGGGCGGTTTCTTTCTGCGTGCTCTGACCGAGGCGGGAACGCTGGCACCCCGGACCGGCGTCGCGCTCGGATTGGCTTACGCGGGGGCGTGGGTCGCGGTCGCCGCGACGGATGCACATCGCGGGCGGCACGGCAGCGCGGGGTTCTATGCGGCCTGCGCCGCGCTCATTGGCAACCCGTTGCTCTTCGAGGCCGTGACCTCCTTTGAGGTGATGTCGGAGTCCACTGCTGCTGTTGCGCTGGCCCTGATGACCGCCGTTGGCCTGACGGTTGCGGTGCACTGGAAGATGCACATCGCGGCGTGGGTCTTTGGGGCCGGAGCCCTGGCAACAGCAATCGCGTTGGCGATGGCGCGGCCGCCGGGCGCGGCCGCCACGGCGGTGGTGGTCGGAGTCGGGTTGGCCTGGTTGTGGGTCGAGGACAGGCGAGGTTGGAGTGTCCTGACGTGGGTGACGGCCCTTGCCGCCAACGTCGCCGTGTTGCGCCTGACGGCCCTTGCCGTGACCACCCACGATCTCCCGGCTGGGTTCGGGACGGTTCAACCCTGGGCGGTGGCGTCGTTGCAGGCCGTTCTGGTGATCGGGTACGTCGGCGCATCGGTTCTGCGCGCGATGCGAGGCAGACGTCCGCTGCGCGGTTTCGATGCCGTCCAGACGATTGCCGCATGGCTCACGGGATGGGGCGGCGGGATGAGGCTTGCTGGAGTCCAAGGATGGAACACCGGAGTCCTCGCAGTCTTCTGTCTCGCCGTGGCGGTGGTCGCCTACGCCGGGGCATTCGCGGTCGTCGACCGGCGGGATGGCCGGAGTCGGGCGTTCTTCTTCCTCTCGTCGATCGGGGTGGCGGCGGTGATTCTCGGAATGCCGGGTGTGGCCGGAAACGCGACCGCGATGCTGTGGGCCGCCGTCGCGGCCGGAACGGCAGCGATCGGAAGTCGATGGGACCGGGTGACCCTCCGGGTCCACTCCGTGATCCTGCTGTTGGCGGCCTGGGTGTCGAGCGGATTGGGCACGACAGTCCTCGGCTCGCTGTTCGGCGGCCGAGAGGAGAATGCTTGGCAGGCGGTTACGGTGCTGGTTGCCGCGGTGACCGTCGCCGCCGCCGCGATCGTGTTCGCGGGACGACGGGATCGCGGAGCTGGATGGTTGGCGCGGCTGCCGATGGCCGCGCTGCTCGCGATGAGCACACTGACCATCGCCTCGGTGATGGCGTCGATCGGCAACGTGGTAACGGACGGTCTTGCGGTGGCGCTGGGCACCGTCGCGTTAGCTGCGGCCACCATGGTTCTCGCCCTCCTCGCCTCACGGTGGGGGTTCGTCGAGGCCGGTTGGCTGGTCTATCCGATGCTCGTGCTGACTGGGCTCAAGGTGGTGTCGCAGGATCTCGGGTCCGGTCGGGCGGTGGTTTTAGTGGTGGCGCTCGCGTCGTACGGAACGGCGCTCGTCGTGGCGCCACGGCTTCTTCGCTCGGGCCGTGGAGCGCCGGTTAGCGAAGCCTCTTTATCGGCGAGTGACCAGGGTGCCGGCTGACGGCGCTCACCCGGCCGGGAAGAGCCTCATCTCGCAGGTGGCGCCGGTGCGCGGCATCTCGAAGCGATAGGTGTCTCCGAGGTAGGCGGTCAGCAATCCCGCCCAGTACTCGTGAAAGATCTCGCACAGCACCGCCTCACCCACCGTCTCGCCGGCGTCCTCGACCACCCGGCACAGGCCGCACGGCGAAAACGTAAGCCCGATGTCTGAACCGCTGACCTCGAACCCAACGTTGAACGCCGCGCCCAGCATGTGCTGCATACCCTCAAGGACGCCTTCGACGCCGGTTTCCTCATACCCCTCGGGGAGATGAGCCGCCGCGACGGCTCCGGATCGCCGGCCCACCGCGCGGTGGCCGCGTCCGATGGTCTCCACCACGGTCTTTGAAAGGGCCAACAGACGTGCGGCCACGTCGAGACGCGCCTCCTCGATGTCGGCCTCGGTCAGGGTGGCGGCGACGGTCTTCTGCTGCAGAAATTTCTCGACCAGTCGAGCGTGCGCCTCGATGCGGTGGAACGGTCTCAGCTCCTCATAATCCGAGACCTCGACGCACTGAGACGGACACACATAGCCGCAGGAAAGGCAGCCGATACAGTTCTCCTCTCGGCTGACTCGAGCCAGCTCCTGTTCCTCGTCATAGTCGAAGACATCCACCGGACAGACGTCCACGCACATGGTGCAGCCCCGGCATCCGCGATCGACGATGGAAACCGTCGGCATCTCTACCTCCTCACGGTGCGAATGACCTCGCCGCGTTGCCGAACGACCACCTCCATTTTCATGTCACCGAGGCGGTGAGTGGCGCACGACAGACAAGGGTCGTAACAACGGATCCCGAACTCGATGCCGTTGAGCAAAAGATCGTCCGGCTGGTCAAGAAACTGACCGGCGGACATTGCGATGGTCTGGTTGATCAGCGCCATGTTCTGTTGGGTCGCGACGATCAGATTCACCTTGGTGACGATGCCCTCCGAATCCACCTCGTAGTCATGGATGAGGACACCTCGTGGTGCCTCGACGTGGGCCGTCGCGCTGCGCGGTTTGCCGCTGGGCTCCGTCCTGACGTGATCGGACATGATCTCGTCATCGGCCACGATCTCTGCGAGCTTCTCGGCGGCGTAGAGAAGCTCGACCAGCCGCGCGTAGTGGTACATGACGGTTTCGTGGCATGGGTTGCCGCCGATCTCGCGGAATCGTTCGAGCTCCGCCTGGGCGAGCGGAGTATCGATCCGATCGGCGCAGTTGAGCCTCGCAAGCGCCCCGACTCGGAACGGAACCTCGGCGCCACCGGTGGTCTTGCAGAGCACGTGTTTGGCGTACGACGTGGCGACCGTCTCTTCGTGCATGTGTGAGGCCCACTGGTCCTCCGAAAACTCGGTGTCGGTCCCATCGGGGGAGCGCAACCGGAGGTCCCCGTGGTAGAGATCCAGACAACCTCCCGATACCGTTCCCAGGTAGTGGCTCTCGATGGGCAGCGAGCGGATCAAGTCCTCCTTGGCGAGCAGCGCGTCCCGCGCGACCTCCACCAGTTGACCTCCCAGGGGCAGCGCCTCTGCGGCCAGCTTGCGGAGGGTCTCGAGGCGGCCGGCATCGAGCGGCGCGGCGAGACCACCGGCCACCGAGGCGACCGGATGGGTGCCGCGGCCGCCGACGAGCTCCGTCACCTGCTGGCCGATGGTGCGCAGTCTGAGGGCGTTACGGGCAACATCGGGTGCCGTTTTGAGCAGCGCGACGATGTTGCGGTCGGCCGGGTCGGCGTCGAGCCCGAGCAGCAGATCCGGGCCCGCCAACGCAAAGAAATGAACCCCGTGTGAGTGGAAGATCGAACCGAAGTTGAGGGCTTGGCGGAGCAGGGTAGCCGCTCGTGGCGGCGTAACCCCGAAAACCTTGTCGACTGTCCTCGCCGAGGCCAGATGGTGGGCCTGTGGTCACGTACCGCAGATGCGCGATGTGACTGTCGGCATCATCTCCACCTGCATGCCTCGCAGGAACGTCTCGAAGCCCCTGAAGTCGATGACCTTGAAGACCGAACGGGTGATCTTGTCGGCGTCGTCGATGTCGATCTCAACCCGGGCATGACCCTCGATACGGGTGATCGGGTCGATGGTGATGGTCCTGGTCATTGGTGTGCTCCTTTCTCGCTGCCCGGGCCGGTCCACTTCTTGAGCAGGAAGGTCGGTTTCTGGCGGAACACCGGTGAGGCCATGGCATAGGCGAAATGGGTCTTGGCCTGGTTTTCAATTTCTTTGACGATCGAATCCTCGGGTATGGAGGTCAGGTGGGCCATGCGGGCCGCGACCTCGGTGCGGACGTCCTTTTGGGGCTCGAGGATGATCGGCTGCGACGGTCCGCCGCAGGAGAAACAGGGCACGCCGACCTTCATGCACGGCGCCATGCAGCGGTCGAGAGTCACCGAACCGAAGCACAGACAACCCTGAGAGAGAAAGCACAGCTCCGGGTCGTAGGTGCCGGCATAGGCGCGACGGATGGCGGAGACATCGGTCTTCTTCATAACCCGATCACAGTTAAAGCAGACGTTGCGATGGCCGAAGGTGGGTTCGCGGCCCCGCAGCAGGGCCATCAGGCCCTCGAAGATATAGGCCGCGTGGGGCGGGCAGCCGGGAATGTAGACATCGACTTCGATCTCACTGTCGATGGGTCGGTTGCCCTCGAGCAGTTTTGGAACATCATCCGGCGCCTGAGATGTCCGGGTGGTCGGGTTGTGGAGGTAGGCGCCGTCGAGCAGCTCCTGGGTCGAGTGAGGGTAGGCCGAGCTGTGGGGGCCTCCGTAGACCGGACAGGTTCCGAAGGCGATGATGGCGTCGCATGCCTCGCGCATCGCCCGCGCGGCGTGAATGTCATGCTCGGTGCGCAGCGACCCGGTGATCAGCCCGACATCGGCCTTCACGTACTCTTTGGTGTCCATCAAGATCGGAATGCGTACCAACTCGATCTCGTCGAGCACCTCGAGGAGCTTCTCGTGGAGGTCGACGATGCCGAGCTCGCAGCCCGAACAACCGGAGAGCCATTCGATGGAGACGCGTGCCTTGTCAGCCATGGCTGGCCCCTTCCCGCCGAACTGTGAGCAGCTTCAAACAGGCGTTCTCACCGGCGTGGATAATGTCCAGGGTGGCGCGGCCGCCGTAGATCTTTTCGACGAGACCGCAGAAGAGCCCGTGGTTCATCATGCAGAGGGACAATTTTTGCGGGTGCCCGTATCGGAACAGCGAGTTGCGGACCAGACAGTTGCGGAAAACCAGCTTGAGCTTGATCTCACCGTTCTCCTCCGTGATCAGCCGGTCCTCGTCGTCTCGTTTGTAGGGTTCGAAGGCCCATCTCATGCCGATGCGGCACATCTCGTCCCACACCAGATCGAGGGCCGCCAGCAAATCGCCCTTCCCATCGGCCTCGACCTCGTGCTGCAACCCGGTCGTTCGGCCGGCGCGGAAGGTGACGCTGCCGGCACCCCGTCCGAGGATTTCTTCCAGGCCGTTGGCCGCCGAGGCCAAGAAGACCATCAGCCCTTGGACACGTTGCAGATCTGTGTGTTCTGCCACGGCTTCCTCCCATCGGTCCCCGTGAAAGCCGGGTCGTCGGTCGCCCGGCGGTCGGTGAGGCTCGCGATCTCGCGGTCGAGCACCGCGACCACCTCCTCGCATGCGGCCCGCTCTCGTTCCTCGGTGAGGTCCCCGGTCTCGACCAGCAACAGCAGCGTCCGTTGCGGCAATATCTGCGGATCCAGGTGACTGGCCACCGCCAGCGCCTCGACATGTCCAATCTGGTGGACGCTGGTGCCACGGGCCGGAGCAGCTTCCAGATCGGGCTCCATCACCAGGACCTCTCCGGGGATGCCGAAGCCTCTGCAGGCGTCGACGATCACGAGCAGGTCCTGGCCGTGGAGGTGATCGAGGAGCGCCAGGGCGCTGGTGCCGAGATCGCAGATTTCGACCTGCCGCGAGTATCGGGTGTCGATCATCGCCAGCACCCGCGGCCCGACGCGGTCGTGGCCGAGGAGCCAATTGCCGCTGCCGGCCACGGTCACCGATGGCTCCGGGCTCATGCCCTCGCCTCATCCTCCGTGGCGGAATCTCCGCTGCCGCCGGACTGCAGGACGGCCAGGATCTCCCGGCACAGGCCGAGCAGGTGCAGAGTCACCGTCGATGCGGTGGCGCCCGCCTCGGCGATCGCCAGCAAAGCCACCTCGGGCGTCAGCGGTGTGACAAAGAGCTGGCGGTCGCGACCGGCCAGGTGGAGGAGGTAGAGCGGTCCCATCTCGAAATCGGCCTGCGCACGCTCCATCTGGCCGACGGCGGCGGCTCCGAACGCACCGAGAGCCTCCTCGAGATTCTGTGAGTGCAGGGTCGACACCAACGGTAAGCCGTTGGGGTCGATCAGGACCAGGCCTCTGATCTCCATCACTCTGTCGGCGAGGGACGTCAGACGCTCGTGCAGCAGTTGTGCTCGTGCTTCCAGCATGACTAGAGCAACCGGCTGACTTCCTGCGCCGCTCGCTTCATGTCCAAAAGGACCATTCCGAGCTTGGCGCCGCCACCGGCGATCACCTCGAGCACCGCTTCCGGGCCGGCCGCCATCAGGATGATGTAGCCGTTGTCGCCGCGTACGTAGACCTGCTCGAGGGTGCCTCGCTGCAGCTCCTGGGCGGTTCGTTCACCGAGGGATAGGAGCGCCGCGGCCATCGCTGACACTCGATCCTCGTCGGTGCCGGCCGGCAGGACCGACGCCAGGATCAATCCGTCGAGGCTGACGGTTGCGGCGCCTTCGAGGTCGGGTGTGTTGGCGACCAGGGTTTTGAGAACCTGATTCATCTGTTCAAACGCGGTAGGCATGTGTCAAGGTCCTTTCCCAGCAAAGTTTGCTGGCCCTCCTATAAGGACTTGCATCTCTTCCCGGAGAATCGACAGTGCATCTCCAGGGGCCTTCAGATCACATTCGACAATTGCTTCTGGCGATGGCAAGCCGTCCGGACATGACCAGCCGTGGGGATGGCAGACGAGGCCGAAGTGGTTGACAAGTACGAGGTAGGGTACATTCGCGGTCAATAGATCGCGAACCAGAAGAGAGGTCTCGGTATCGGTGGAGAAACCCGACCGGTGGACCCAGATGACCCCTCGTGCACCCTCGGCGAGGACTTCCCGGACGGCGCCGAATCTTTCCTGACCGGGCACACCGACGATCGACAGCCGGTAGCCGTTGCACCGCAGCATCGCGTGGTCCATGGCGATGGTTCTGCCCCGGACGGACAGGTTCATGGCATTCGGGACCAGGGCCTGAATCAAGGTGCTCTTCCCCGCCTCGCCGGCGCCCGCCACGAGGATCTTGGCCGACGTCATCCTTCGTCCTCGACCAGCCGATAGAGCGCCGGACAGTGTTCTCCGTCGACGGTCGCAGATTGCTTGGACGTCACGACCCGGACACCATCCGGCACCCAATCGCGCCACGGCTCGGCACCGCTGCTGTCGCCCGATTGACAGATGACGACTGTCTCCGAGGACCAGGCGAAGGTCTCGAAGAAAAAACGGTTGCTCGGTTTCATCGCGATGAAGGTGAGATTCAGGATGGTCCCGTCCTCGGTGTGAAGACGGACAAAGGTCGGTCCGATCTTCGGCTCGCTGATCCACTGCTTGGAGGGGTTGAGGTGATCAGCGACCTCCTGCGTGAATGCCCGCACGCACCTGCAGGAGGTCTCCGGCGGATATCCCACCAGCACCCTCACGATAGGTTGTTGATCTTCGGTGGCACGTGCCCACCACTGCGAAACTCCGGAATTCCCGACCCCGTCCGGCGCAACCTCGATCGGTTGCGCCGTCTCGATATCGTCGTACTCGATCGCCTCGAGGAGGTTGACCGCCTCATCGAGAAGCTCCGTCGTCGGCACTGAGATATTTGGCTCGCTTTCCAGATAGCGGTTTGAATCGACGGTCTTGAAGGAGCTTCCCTCCCAGAGCACCATTTGAAAGAAAGCCTCGCTTCCGATCAAGTGGCCGGCCGAGGCGTGGGTCAGGGAGCCGTCGACGAAACCGAGGGCGCCACCGCCCTCTGTGGCGATGACTTCAAGAACTCGTGTCTGGCGCGAGTACGAAGCGATCCGGACAACGTCGATGATATCCGGCCGCACCGCCGTCCGGTTGTCGTCTTGCGACGACGGCTGCTCTTCCGGTGACTCGACTGCGGCCGCCTCGCGGGGGCTGGCGACGAACCAGACCCCGGTTGCGGGCGACGTCCATCTGTCGCTGCGATCGTGGCTGTCGGAGCAAATGACTACTTCCAACTGCGGGAAATTCTGCAGCGCGCGGCACGCCATCTCGAGGCAATCCACGGAATCATCGTCGGCACGCATGACAATGCGCCTCACCGGTGAGCTCTCGAGTGATCGGAGAGCCGGATCGACCTCGGACGCAACCATCAACTCGACCTCTGCGCCCAACGAGGCCAGTTCCGCACGGATTGCCGGGACGAGGTCCTGGCAACCGTCGATAATCAGCCACGAATCCACCCCATTCCATGGTATCAGGGGTAATTTCTCCTACCCAGAAAGTTCAACTATTAGAGATTGAGGCTGAATATTAGAATGTCATCGTCGCTTCTTTTTCGTCTTTTTGGATTTTTTGACCTGTGGGCGGCCGATTTTTTCGAGGGCTTCCTGGCAGACCTTCTTTTCAGCCGTCACGCGGTCGAGCATTCCCTTGGCGACAAATGACAAGCCCAGCGTCGCCACCGCTGCCCCGGTCGAGGCGACCGCCTGGAGTTCCTTGAGCTGGATCGATGGATTCGAAAGCGTGCCGCCGAGCTTGACATACGGGTTGGTGATCATGCTCGCCGAGAGACCGATCCCCTTGCGTGGTTTGGTCACCCAGTCGAAATCGAGCTCTTCGGTTCCAAGATCGATGGACCCCTTGCCGAGCATGGTCATCTTGTTGGTCTGAAGCGCAAGTGGTTGGAGCCGGGCGAACCCTTCCTCCAGATCGACCGCCAGCACGGTGCATTGGAGCTCGGTGACCTCGTCCTCTCCCGCGAAGGGGTTGAGGGCGCTCAAGAGCTTGACCAGGATGTCGGCGGCCATGAGGTCGACGATGGAGCTGTCCAACACACCGCTGCCGACGACGATCTCCAGCTTGCCGTTGGCCGTGCTGGCGAGACCGTGCGGGGTGGCACCCCGAGCGTCGATGTCGATTTCGATGTCGACCGGCGGCTGGTCGGCGGGATCGACCGCGGTGCCGGGAAGATCAAGGCGGATCTGATGCATCGAGAGCCGTGTCCCGAGCCGGTATCGGTCGTCTTCGGGTTCGAGGACGAGGTTGCCGGTGACGCTGCCCTGATTCTCACCGACCGCCGTCATCCGCTCGATCTCGAGCCGGCCGTCCTCGAGCTGCAGATCGACGCTGACATCGCGCAGTCTATTGGTCAGGAGAACGACCTCTTCGAATCGGATGGCCACCTCCGCATCGGCTTTCTGGAGGAAACCCAAATCGAACGGTTCGTCGGAGATCACGAGTTCTCGACCTACGGCTTGGGGCGGGTCGGAAGCATCCTCCGCGGCCGCCTCATCGCTCTCGAGACGCTCGAGATGGAGGCGGAGATCGAGGCGATCGGATGTCAGACTCGCCTCGATCTCGGGCTTTCCGGTGATGTCGACCGTAAATGAGCCGCTGAGGTCGCTCTGTCCGACCCTGGCCTCGAGACGGTCGGCCGAGAATCGGTCCGTCGTGCCGTCAAATCGCGCGTCCAGCAAATAGGGGCGGTCCGGCAGCCACTCGAGACCGGCGAGCTCGCGGACGAGCAGGAGGCTGGGCCCCTCGGCGTGGACCTCGAGATCCGTACCGATGAGCTTTGGCACCTCGCCGAGAGTGCCATCGACACCAATTCTGTGTTGTCCGAGCTGGCCCCTGAGCGAGTGGAATCGCACCATCGAGTCGAGCCGCTCGACCCTTCCCGCGAGGCGAAACGGAGCCACGGGCACCGTCACCCCGGTGACCGCCGAAAAGAGCGATGCATTCGGGCCGTTCGCATCGATGGTGAAATCGGTTCCCCGAAATTCGGGCGGCATCCCCACCCTCCCGGTGATCGTCGCGACCGCAGCGCCGAGCTTTGTCTCGATGTTCTGCAGGTCGTAACCCAAACCATCGATCATGACCCGGCCGGTCAGCGAGTAGGGCTCGTTTGGCAGTTCGGGGAGGTCTACAAAATCAGCAGCCAGACGGCCGACATCACGCAGGGCGGGGCCACTGATATCGAGTGCGAGATCCGTCCCAACGAGGTTTTCAATGGGCATCACTGTGCCGGTGGTTGCGACTCGATTGCGTGCGATCCCGACCACCAGCTCATCCAACAGAAGGGACGCGTCGATTACCTTGACGCCTCCCGACACGTTGAACGGCACGTTTGGGAGGTTTGCTAGTTCCACGTATGGGCCGATGGCGGCGAGTCGCGAACCGCGACCCTCGATCCGGAGATTGGTTCCCTCCAGCTTGGGTGGCGGACCCACGACCCCGTTGACCCGCGCCTCGATGCCGCCGACTACGGCATTGAAGTTTGCCAGTCGATAGCCTGCCTGTTCTATGCGCAATCGCGTATCGATCGCGAACGAATCCCGGGGCAGACCCGAGATTCCGGCCAACGATGCCGGATGGGAGAGGTCGGAATCCTCGATATGGATTTGGAGGTCGCTGCCGAGCAGCGCCGGCGGGGGGGCGACAAAACCGTCAACCGTGACGGACAAACTGCCGAGAGAACCGACCAACCCGCTCACACGATAGCCCTTGTCGAGCACCCTGATCCTGCCGTCGACCTTGTAGGGCTCGGAGGGGATGTCGGAGATGCCGGCGATTGTCGTCAGCTGCGAGACATCGGGGCCGCTGGCGTGCAGGAACAGATCGGTGCCGGCAAACGGACTTTCGGTCGTCAGCTGGCCGGCGACGCGCAGCGTGTTGCGGCCGAGGCGTGCTCGAATCGACTCCAGGGTGATGGCCCCTTCGCCTTGAACGAGCGTGCCGGCAATCTCGAAATCACCGGCGGGAAGATCTGTTCCGGAAAGACCTTGAAAGTAGGCGAGGTTCGGACTTTCTCCTTGGAAACTGAGGGTGGTACCGGCGTACTCGGGAGGATCACCGACGGTTCCATCGACCTCAACGGTGTTGCGGCCGACCCGTGCCCGGATCTTCTCGACCCCGATCCCCCCTTCCAGACGCACCAGACGTCCGTTGACCGAGAAGCTGTCCTTCGGGAGACTCACGCCGGCGAGCGCGGCGATCGAAGAGATGTTTGGCCCCTCACCTTCGAACATGAAATCCGTGCCGATCATCAGCGGCGGTTCGCCGATCACCCCATGGGCCGTCAGTGAATTGTCACCGACCCGCACCTCGATGTTCTCGGCTGTGATCGGGAACCCTTCCCAGCGGATACGACCGGAGGCTGCGAACATCTCGGATGGCACGCCTTCGATACCGGTCAGCGCGGCGATTTTCGCCACGTCCGGGCCTGAGGCCGTGACGGTGACGTCGACATTATTGGGTTTTGTCAGTGAGTCCACAGAGCCGGAGACTTCGGCGGTAATGCTGCTGGCCGCGGCTCTGAGGTCGACGTCGAAACCCTCGGCCGCCGGTTTCACGCCGATGTCGGCCGAGAAATCACCGCTTCCAACTCCGGCCAGATCGAAGGCCTCGCCGACCGCTGCAAGATCCTTCCCATGAGCCCGGGCCGTCAGGTCCGCGCCGCCAAGCGTTGTCAGATTCGCAATACGGCCCGCGGTTTCAAACTCGATTTCGCCCAGATGTCCGGCGAGATCGTGCTCGATCGAGAGACCGCCGAGGAGTCCGGACAAGGTGCCAAGCCGCCCGGTCACACCCAGATCGTGATTCGCAAACTTTCCAGTGAGTGTCAGCTCGTGGATGTCCTCGTCATCGCCGACGCTCTCGACGTGGGTCAGGAGGAGATCCCACGGTTTCTCCGATGCGGCATCGTGGTAGCGCAGATGCAGGTCGTTCACCAGAAGTCGTCCAAGCCGAAGATCAAGTGCTTCGCCACCGTTTTCCTCACCGTTATCCTCGAACTCCCAGTTTCCGCGGCCGTCGTCCGTTACCTCGAGCAGGATGTCGGCGCCATCAATTTCCAGTGAACGGATGCGTATCGGGCCGGAGACAAGCGAGAGTAGAGCGATCTCGAACGCCAATTTCTCAACCCTCACCATGATCGGCTCGGAGCCCCAGTCCGCGTTGGCGAGGCTGACCTCGCCAACCTCGACGCGGGTGGTGAGACCGAGATCCGGTTCGAAAGCGCCGTCGATTCTGAGCTCGCGACCGATGGACTCCGACAGGATTTCGGAGGCGGTGTCCCGCCATCCTCCGAGATCGGCGAAGGCGAGATAGAGAAGCGCCGCCGTCATCAGGAGGAGGGGTATGACGGTGACGAGAATCAACACCTTCTTTCTCTGCGTCACGACAGCACCTCCGTTACCGATAACTGAGACGTGTACAGATCACGCGATCTGGTCGGCAGCCCTTGGTCGAAATCTTCAGTTCATGGTAGCAAATGCCCGACTGACCCGTCGGGAGCTCGGTCGATTCCTTCCACACGGTCGGCTTGCCGAGTCGGGAGACTCGGTGACCGCGAGACGAAGAATGCCCCCGTCCGGCGTCGCGGACTGGTTGGTATACTCTCGTTCACCGGTCCCTGCAGGAGGTGATCGTGGCCGACATCAGGGGCGCCGAGATCAAAGCGGGTACCCGGGGTGGCGGTTCCAAGATCGTGGGAAACCGCCACCGGTACGGAAGCGCGGATCTCGGTCCATTCCTGGAGATCCTGGCTTTCCTCGAGGAGTTGGCATCATGAGCTCGCAGCGGGGTGACAACCGCCGGGATTCTCGTGCCAGAAGGTGTTTCGTGTGCGGACCGGACAACCCGATCGGGTTGCACATCGAGTTCCGGCTCGACGACGAGGTCTGCAGAGCGGAGTTCGTGCCTTTGGAGAATCACTGCGGTTGGGACGGTGTGACCCACGGGGGAATACTCTACAGCGCCCTCGACGACGTCATGGCCAACTGGATTTTCCTGCAGGGAATGCGGGGTTTCACGGCAAAATGCGAGGTGCGCTATCGCGAGGAGCTGGCGGTTGGAACGCGGGTGCGGCTCGAGGGCAGAGTGATTCTGAGGCGGGGCAGACTCATTCAGCTGGAGGGTCTGGCGATCCGGGACGCTGACGATGTCGTCGTGGCAGAGAGCGCGGCGAGCTTCATGTTGGCCGATTCGAACCCTCCGCCGGCAGGTAAGGAAGGATCGTGAAGGAGGGGTATCCCGGGATCACGGTCATAGTGTGGACATCGTGTCCAGGAGGCCGATCGTCGACGAGACCAACGGAGTCGAAACTGAGGAGGTTGTGATGATCGAAGTCGAAAAACGCGAACGCGTGGTGACCCTGACACTCAATTCACCGCCGGTCAACGTCCTCGATCGTGCTCTGCTCGAGCGGCTGACCGGCGAGCTCGCCCGGTGTGCCGCGGATGACGACCTCGCGGCGGTCGTGCTGTGCGGCGAGGGCCGTTGTTTTTCCGCCGGGGCGTCGGTCGAGGAGCACAAGAAGGACAAGGCGCCCGTAATGCTTTCCGCTCTTCTCGACGCCTGCACGGCGTTGGCCGATCTTCCGATGCCGGCGGTTGCCCTGGTCCACGGATCATGTCTGGGCGGGGCGCTCGAGCTCGTGTCCTTCTGCGACTTCGTTGTCGCGGATCCCTCGGCACGATTCGGAGTGCCCGAGATCACCCTCGCGTTCTTCCCGCCGATCGCGTCGGTCCGGCTTCCGAGGCTGGTTGGGTTACAGAACACAGCATTTCTGGCGCTTTCGGGCGAGAGTGTCGGAGCGGAACCAGGGGCCGCGATGGGTCTGGTGCAGAAGATCCTCCCCCAAGAGCAGTGGGACGAGATCCGTTCGGGGTTCAACGGTCTCAGCGCCCCGGTCCTTCGTCTCGCCAAGCAAGCCCTGCGCCAGGGCGCGGGCGGTTATGACCGGGCGGCTCTGGAGGGAATGAACGCCTTGTTCGTCGACAGGCTCTACTCCATCGAAGACGTGACCGAGGGCATCGCCAGCTTCGAGGAGCGCCGCAAACCGTCCTGGAACCATCGGTAGCTAGCGAATGCACGATAACGCGAGTCGCTCGGAACTTGGAACGAACGATCGGTCGGGAATCTCTGCTAACATCGCGAACGTGTTTTTCTCAAATTGATTCAAGCTGAGAAAGGCGGGTGAGACCGTGGACCTGGGACTCGAAAACAAGGGTGCCATCGTCACCGGCGGGAGCCTCGGCATCGGTCGTGCGATCGCCCTTGAGCTCGCACGCGAGGGGGCCGATGTGGCGGTCAACTACCGCCGTCATGACGCCGAGGCCAAAGAGGTCGTCGCCGCGATCGAGAAGCTCGGCCGCAAGGGACTCGCGGTCAAGGCCGACGTGGCCTCATACGCCGACGCCGAAGCCATGGTACGTCAGGTGGTGGAGACCTTTGGCCGTTTCGACCTCATGGTGTGCAACGCAGGGATCACCTGGGACGGTGTCATCTGGAAGATGACCGAGGAGCAGTTCGACTCGGTGATTGCGGTCAACCTCAAGGGCTATTTCAATTACAACAAGGTGGCCGCGCTCCACTTCAAGGCCCAGAAGTACGGCAAGATCGTCAACCTCTCGTCGATCAACGGCATCCGCGGCAAGTTTGCCCAGTCCAACTACGCGGCGTCGAAGGGCGGCGAGATCGCCATGTCGAAGTCTCTCGCCAAGGAGCTCGGCAAGTTCAACATCAACGTCAATGTCGTGGCGCCGGGTCTGGTGATGACCGACATGATGGAGAAGCTTCCCCAGGAGTTCAAAAGCACCGCTCTAGCCGAGACCGTGGTCGGGAGGTTTGCGGTACCGGAGGACGTCGCCCACCTGGTCGCGTTCCTGTGCTCGGACCGTTCTCGTCACATCACCGGTGAAGTGATCAAGATCGATGGTGGGCAGTACATCTAGGGTGTCGCTCCTCGGGGTGCGAGACGAGCGGCAGGGATTTGTGAGGGGACTGAGGATCACCGAGCAAGAGGTGATTGGAGCGCGCGGGCCGGCGGGCCGATTCTCGAATGTTACGGATTCGAGGGCCCATCGCGATGGGAGGAGGGTCTGATGCCACGAGTCGGCGTGATCGGGGCCGGGCACGGGGTGTTTGGGAGGCGCAGCGACGCGACGGTCCAGGAGCTCGCATTCGAGGTGTTTCGTGAGGCGATTCGGGACGCTGGAATCGAGCGGGCCGAGATCGACGCCTCGGTGGTTGCGGCGGTGCCCGAATATCACAAACAGCGATCGGTCGCCGGTGTGGTCCAGGAGTATCTGGAGCTGAACCCGAAACCGACCTGGCTCACCGAGGCGGCGTGCGCGTCTGGCTCCGCCGCCATCCGCACCGCCTACATGGCGATCCGATCGGGTCTGCACGATGTGGTGGCGGTCATCGGGTGCCAGAAGATGACCGAGATGTCGACCCCCGAGATCCTTGCTCTGATGGGGCGGGTTGGAGAGGTGCAGTGGGAGTCGGTCTTCGGCACCACCTTTCCCG
>CBDTWX010000042.1:0-17846 GCA_965364305.1 uncultured Thermoanaerobaculia bacterium | reverse complement strand
GCCAGGGTCAGGGCGACGAACTCCCCACGACCCAGCCCCGAGGCGAGCCGCCGGTTGAGGTCGGCCAACGACTCGGCGACGCCGCCTTCGGCGGTGACGAACGGCAGCATCGCCTTCACCGAGGCCATGATGAGGCTGGCCGCGAAGCCTTTTCCGGCCACGTCGGCCACCACGACGTCAACGCTGCCGTCGGCATGCCGGAGGATGTCGTAGAAATCGCCCGCCACGACCCTGGCAGGTAGGCAGCGGGCGGCTACCTCCCAGCCTGCACCGGCAACCTTCGAGGGCGGCAGCAGGCGGCGCTGGACGTCGCGGGCCATCTCCAGCTCGCGCCGCCCCAGCTCCTGTGCCACTAGCGTCTCGAGCTGCAGGCGTTCGACCAGGTCGCGTCGGCGCTCGGGGAGGAGCTTCGCGACCGTGACGTCGTCCGCTGGCCCCCCGACGAGCAGTCCATCGGACTCCAGGATCTCGTAGGCGGCCTCGACGGTGGACGGAGCGACCCGGTACTCGCGCGCCAGCTGGCGGGGGCCGGGGAGCGGCGCACCGGCCGCGAGCTCGCCGCGGGCGATGCGATCGCGGAGCTGGCGCACGATCTGTTCGCGCACCGGCTCCGGGTCGTCCGGGGCCAGGTGGAGGAGCAGCGAAGGTGTTTTACTGTTCATATACGTTATATACAGTATATTCTGACCCGCGACTTGTCAAGGGGTGCGAACATTTTTCCCAAGCACGAGAACGCCGCCGGCACGTTTGTGATGTGTCCGAGGTGGTTTTTGAACCCGCAAAGCCGCAGGTTTTCTCACAGATTCCTCCGAGGAGGCTACGCCTCCTCGTTCGGCATGACAGACTGATCCACTTTCCCCAAACGGTTTCATCTGCCAGTCAGTGTGTCGGGATCAGCATTCGCCAGGTCATCGTGCGAACCTCGTCGAAGAGCTGCAAGGCGGTGGTTGCCTTTCCGCGATGCACGGCGCCTGAAACGCACAGAAGCCTGAGGTGGCAAGTCACCTCCTTCGCGGAGGCATAGGCAATCCGCCTGTGGTGGGCTCGGTCTCTTCCGGTTCTTCCGTGGCCCTCTGCGAGGTTTGCGGGCACAGACGCCGCTGACCGGATGACCTCACCGGCTACCCCATCACCCCATGAGCGACCCGGTGGTGATCATGTCGCGGTTCCCTCTGGCCACTGCTCCCTGTTGGCTGTCGCTGTCATCTGTCTCTGAACGGTGTCGCTGAGGACTGCCGCTGCCACCTTGCCGCTGAAAACTATCGCTGACGACTGCCGCCGCATCCTGTCGCTGCTCCTGGTTGCTGCCTCTCCAGAACAGATGCGCAGGTGCTTCCGCGATGTCGCCCGTGAATTGGCGGAAAAGTGCCGTTCGCTGGCTCCAACGTGCTGCAACGGCGCTATCGGCCTGAAACCGGTATACCTTGGTGAGGGATGGCAGCCTTTCGATCGAAGCTCGCGACGCTCCAGGGCTCTGCGCGAGCCCCTTCCGCCCAACGGCGCATCGCGGGCAAGGCCCACACGGCATCCATATAGCGCCCGGCGATGCCGTCGGGCGCCACGCCGTAGGTGAGGAAGCGGCTGACGACCGGGGCAAAAAAGGCGTCGGCGATGGTGAATTCCCCGAAGAGGAGTTCGCCACTGGCGCCATGGGTCTTTCGGCACTCCTCCCAGATCGTGGTGATTCTGGCGATGTCCTCGTCGACACCCGGCTCCCGGCCGGCGCCTGGGTAGTGGGCGCGGAGATTCATCGGCAAGTGCTTGCGCAGGGCGACAAAGCCGGAGTGCATCTCGGCGACTACCGAACGCGCGGCGGCTCTCGCGACGGGGTTCGACGGCCAGAGCGCCGCCTCCGGATGGGCCTCGGCAAGGTGTTCGCAGATGGCCAGTGAGTCCCACAGGACGATGTCGCCGTCGCGCAGTGCCGGGACCCGACCGGTCGGAGACCACCGCAGAATCTCGGTCGTCGTCTCCGGCCGTCCGAGCGGGATCACCACCTCGTCGAAGTCACAGCCGGTCGCCTCCAGCGCGAGCCACGCGCGGAGTGACCACGACGAGTAGTTGCGGTTGCCGATGATGAGAGTTGTTTCGCTCATGTTTCCCCCCGCCAAACGGTTTGATGGGCAGTTTCTGGTTGCTTCCACCTCACGCAGCCGAGGCGACGACGGGCACTGAAAGTGAATAAGGACGATTCACGGTGTGACCTCCTCGCCCCAGCAGGGTGTTTCGAAGAGCAGGTTGCTGTCGTAGAGCTCGCCTCGAGTGATTGATTCGAGCTCAGGAGCGACGTCCGACCACGGTCGGAGCTCGAGCCGCAGACGCTGTCCGACTCGATAGCCGGCCCCGACTGTCAGTGTGCGGTCCCGCATCGCCCACGTAAAGACCACTGCCTGATCGCCTTCAAGAGCCTCGTCCGACGACACGTCCACGAGGTGAAAACCGACGATGTAGTCCGCGTACGGCGCCTCTCGCGGGTCCGGGATATCGGCGATGGCTGCCACGGTGCCCTCGACGGAGAGGACGTTTCCTGGTTCGGGCACGAAGAACTTCCCCCGAGGCGGGGCGGCGGGGGGCAAAAGGAACCGACCGCCAGTCACCAAAGCTCAGCTCGCGGGCGGTGAACTCCCAGACCACGATTTCGGTGCTCGCCAACCGGTCGGGGTCTGCTGCGATCTGCCGGCTGAGAGCCAGTCTGGTGGCATAGGCTCCATCGTCGTTGCGGACGAGGGTTTCCAACGGAAGCTGTAGGTGGTAGCTCAGCCGCTGTGCGAGTCCTGCACCGGTTCCCCAGCCGAGTCCCTGCTGCGAGTAGATGTTGGCGAAGCTGTCGCCAAGCAAGAGGACCTCGGCGGAAGCATCGCTCCGCCACGGCGCACCGGTCGATTCTCGGACGACGCCGATGCGGATCGTTTGCGGATCGAAAAGCGCCGGCAACTCGAGCATCTCGACCAGGTCGCCTGGGTGGCTGACCTGGATATCGTATTCGACATACTGGACCACCGTTCTCTCCGGCAGCTCGACGATCCGGTGCACCTCGTTGGCCAACTCGCCGGCAACCGTATCCACCGCCGATGGCGTCCAATGGGTGTCGGCGCGCAGATACTGGGCCTCGTCACTTTCGTCCTTGGTCTTCATGAGAAGCGTTGTGGCGTCGAATACATGAACGCCCTCATCTGCGAGCCGTTCAAGAAGAGCGGCCAACGAGGGGTTCTGCATCGGTGGGTCGGCCGGGGAATTTCTCCGTGCCAGCTGCTCCGGATGAATCGATGCCTTGACCGGCACCGGCAGCAGGAGGAGCTCGATGCCCCGGTCGGCAAGCTGCTCGCGGAACTCGAGGATCGCAGGCAGCGGGTCGGGCTCAGGTGCATCCTGCCACTCGCTGCCCGCTGCGGCGCGGCGGGCGAGCTCGCGTGGGTCGAGAAAACCCGGCCCGGTAAGGTGGTCTACGGCTGGTCGGTAGAAGAACCACCCCGGACGCCCGCAGTAGACCTGCTCGTTACCCGCGCCGAGTCTGCGGGTGAGCACCGCCTGGATCTTCGGCCGAAACCAGGCGCCGACCAGCGATGTTTCCTCCAGCGAATCCTCGAAGGCGTGGATGGCGCGAAGGGATTCGCGGTTGGCCGAAAACAGCCTCGTGAGAAGCCCACCATCCGCGCCCCGAAACGCGCGCAAACCAACCGCGGGCAGGCGTAGAATATCGGCGCTCTGCGGCAGCGGACCGGCGCGGTCGCCGAGCCGCCACCGGTGGACATCGTGCACGGCCTCCAGTGTCGGAGGAATTGCGATGGTCGCCAGAAATACCGCCGTGAGGACCCTGCTCAACCACGCCGCGACCGCGGTGTGGCCAACCTCGCGCTCGGCGATCTGCCGCCGATCAGTCGTCATGGTTTCCTCCCTCGCTCGACGGCGAGAGCCGTGCAGGAAGCGGAATCTCGTGCCGGTCGTGCATCAGAATATGAAGTAAATAAAAGGGTTGAACGCCTGGGTAAAGAGGACGATCATCGACAACCAGAGGAGCGCCACCATTGTCGTGGCCTTGACGGGTGTGATCCGACGGCTGAAGTCCCAGGTTTGAGGCGCGCCCCATACAACGAGCGCAGCAACCGCAAAGGTGAGCAGATAGTACGGCTGATAGATGACTCCTCCCAGGAGGTCTGCGCCGGGTTGAACCGCCCCGAACCCGAAAAGGTGGCCCAGATAGCGGCCTGCCGCACTCATGGTGTCGGAACGGAAGAACACCCACGAGATCAGAACGATGAAGAAGGTCGCAGCCACTCGAAAGGGCTGCGGCAATTTCCAATACAGAGCCTGTTTCCCGTTGCTGCGTTCGAGGGCGAGCATTCCTCCGTGCAGCGCACCCCAAACGACGAAATTCCACGCCGCGCCGTGCCAGAGCCCACCGAGCAGCATGACGACGGCCAGATTGACGTACGTTCGCCAAGGGCCGATTCGGTTGCCGCCCAGGGGGATATAGAGATAGTCCCTGAGCCACGATGACAACGAGATGTGCCAGCGGCGCCAGAACTCGGTGATCGATTGCGAGAGGTAGGGCGAGTCGAAGTTCTTCGGAATAACGAAACCCAGCATCAGCCCGAGCCCGATCGCCATATCCGAGTAGCCGGAAAAATCGAAATAGATCTGGAACGCGTACGCCGTCACCCCGTACCACGCGTCGAGGACGCCCAACGAACCCGCGTCGAAGGCGAGGTCGGCAATTTTGCCGCAGGGGTTCGCGACGAGGATTTTCTTGGCCAGCCCGAGGGCGAAGAAGGAGACGCCGCGAGAGAACTTCTCGAATGTGTGGCTGCGGGCTCGGAGCTGGTCGGCGACCTCCGAAAAACGTACGATCGGACCGGCGACGAGCTGGGGAAACATCGATACATAGCACGCGAAGTCGACGATGGAGCGGATCGCCCGCACCTTGCCGCGATAGACGTCGATGGTGTAGCTCATCGACTGGAAGGTGTAGAAGCTGATTCCAAGCGGCAGCGTGATTCGAATCGCCAGGTCGAGGCTGAGTCCCGGAACGCCGAGGACATCGAGCATCGCGTTGAAATTGTCGGTGGCGAAGTTGAAGTACTTGAAAAAGCCGAGCAGCGAAAGGTTGGAGAGAATGGAGATAAAGACCGCTGCGCGCTGGCGCCGCGATCTCGGTCCGTCGCGGTCGAGCAATGGCAGCTCGCAGTCGTGCGGCATCGCAAAACCGCCACTCATGACCCGCCCGCACAGATAGTCGATCGCCGTCGATGTCAGCATCAGCACCATGAACAGCGGATTGGCCCAACCGTAGAAGAGATAGCTGATGGCGGCGAGCACGGCATTCCGGCCGCGACCGCGCGCCAGATAGTACACGGCCAGAGCGCAGGGCAGGAAATAGAACAGGAAGAGTTCTGAGCTGAAAACCATGGGTGATTGACGCCGTATCCTAAAGGTGCGGCGAGCCGCGGCATTGTACACCTGACCCGTGCCCGGCCGTCGAACGATAGAGCGGCCTCCCATCGTTCAAAAAAGGGTCCGGGTGCGCAACCCTCCGGACCTTGCTGCGGTCCGTAGTGCGCTGGACGGAAAACATGAAGAGCAAGGAGTGGTTCAAAAAGGGCCGAGCGATCCGTTCGCTCTTACACGGATGGCATCGTCGAGACCCTCGATGGTTCCGGCGAGAACTTCGGCTTCGAAAGACTTCGTGACGGGCTCGCGTCGGGCGGCTCGAGCCGGGTCGTGCCCGACCGGCTGGCGTTCGAGCTCGACAGGTTTCGCGGTGAGGAGCCGTTTTACGACGATCGCAGCCTCGTGGTCATGACCCGGAGAAGTAGCTAGGGCTTTGTAGCGCCGGTCACGGAGCCCGAGGCATCGGCCACAGCGCGTTCACGGGAGCGCGTCTCGATCTCGGCGACCAGCGCCGACGGCGGTTCGACTCCGCCGGAGATCGCGGCCTCGAGATGGGACTTCGCCTCGTCGGCCCTGCCGATCGAGTTCATGGCCACCGCCAGGTTGTAGTGGGCGAGGCTGTGGTCTTTGTCGAGCGTTAGGCAGCGCTCCAACCTCTCGATCCCCGCGACCTTTTCCCCGGTTCGCAACAAGGCGACCCCCTGGAGGTAAAAGGCGTTCGCCGGCATCGATCCTGCCGTTGGGACGTTCATCCGGCTGACCTGTGACGGGCTGAGCTGTTGATTGGCAGGGCCGCGTTGAAAAACGCCGTAGGTATCCTTGAGGGTCTCGACCCGGCGCTCGGTCTCCTCCATGCTGGCGACCGCGACTCTTCCAGATTCCCGCTGAAGCTCGTCAAACTCGCGATACCGAAGCTCAGCCTCGGCAAGCGCCTGCAGCGCATCGTCATACCGTCTCTGACCGACCAGAGCGGCTCCCAAGCCGAGGTGGGCTGACGGCAGTGCGGGTTCCATCTCGATCGCTTTTCTGAAGGTTTTCTCAGCCTCTTCATACCGTGCTTTTTGCAGCTGGACCTCGCCTTTGGCGACTCTTGCCTTGGCTCGGGCGATGCCGTCCGACTCTCCGGCCGCCGCCGGCAGAGCTGCGACGAGCACGAATACCATGAACACGACCCATCTGTTCGTCGACATCGATCTGTCCTTTCAGCCTATGTCAAACTACGGTCAGACGGGTCTCAGGGTTTCAGGTGGAGTGTGTTGCGGGGGCGCTTCCAATCAGTGCGCAGAACGGTCTTCGCGAGCCCGCTTCCGTTCGCCCAATGTGAGAATCCGGCGAATGGTCGTGACCACATGATCCGGGTCACAGGGCTTGTTGATAAAGCCCTCGGGAGGAGTCACCGGTCGATCGTAGATGAGCTTACGGTATTCAGGATAACCGGTGATGATGCAAACCGGCGTTTCCTCGGTCGCCGCGTTCTCGCGGAGCTCGCAGAAGGTCTCGATTCCGTCCCTGCCGGGCATCGAAAGGTCGAGGGTGATCAGATCGGGTTTGGCGCGCGCGGCGGTTTCAAGGGCCTCGTCACCGTCGGAGGCCTCGAGAACGGCGGCGCCCTCGTCGGCCAACAGGGTGGCGAGGAAGATGCGGATCTCTTCGTCGTCGTCCACCACCAGCACACAGCTGCCGTTGAGTTTGCCGAGCGGCACGTCACCTAGCAACTCCCGATCATCCATCGCAGTTCTCCCTGGTCGCCCGATCTCCTATTCAGTATCGGCCCGTTGGCGGTGTTTGTCACTCGATGGCGCTAACGAAACCGTGACCCGTGCCCTGATTCAAGGCCGTCGCTGAGGCTTACTCGAGCACCTCCGCCGGCTGGGGTGGGAAGAAACCGAGCTGCGTCAGCCCAGTCAGGTTGTCCCAGGTCACCCAGGTCTCGGCTATCTTTCCGCCTTCGATTCGATGAACCCCGGAAAAATCGATCTCCATGCGATCGCCGGTTGCCGGGTAGGAACCCATCGGCCCCTCCTGAACCCCGGCGTAGGTTCCCCAGAATGCGACGATATTGTCTTCGGCGAGGAGATGGGTGATGGTGATCTCTGGGTTCGGAAAGGTCTCCGCTTCACTCAGCAAATACTGCTTGAACGCCTCCAGGCTCGTGATCTCGACATCCGGTGTCGCCTGGCAGTGCCGGACGTAGTCGGCCGCGATCAGCTCGTCGAGATTGTCCAGCTCACCGTTGCGGATGTCCTCGAATGAGCTGAGAACGAGCTCCTTGTTCTCGGTCGCCACCTCGCACGGACCGCAGAGACATCCCACGAGCGTTCCCGCGGCGGCGATCACGAGGAGGCTCCTCGAGAGCAACTTCTTGTCCATGACCCCTCTCCTTCCGTTCGTCCCGGGTGAATGCGCCAATCGAAATTTGTTTTTGAGACTTAGTTCTCGCCGCAAATCATTCACATCGAGATCGACCCTGCCTCGAATGTGAGCCTGGCGGTGAAGGATGTCAAGCTTGGGACGGAAAGGTATGATCGAAATACCCTCACGGATTTCACTCGGAGGTCAGAAAATGGACTCGAGGGCCTTGCGACAACACGCGACAGGGTTGTGGACGGCAGAAGGTCAGGCCGATGCCGAGATCCCCAAATTCTTCAAGAAATACAATTTCAGCACCAGAATGACGGTCGTTGGGCTGGCGGATGGGGGCCTTTTTCTGCACTCGCCTGTGAGGCTGAACGACGGTCTCCGGACGGAACTCGACGAAATCGGTACCGTTCGCGCAATTGTGGCGCCCAACAAGGCCCACCACCTCTTTGTCGGCGACTACGTCGCAGCGTATCCGGAGGCCCGACTTTACGGAGCCCTTGGTTTACCGAACAAACGCAAGGATCTTGTGTTCTTCGGTCTGCTGAGTGACGAGCCGCGTCCCGAATGGAGGGGGGAGATCGAGCAGCGTATGGTCCGCGGTGCACCGATGCTCAACGAAGTGGTTTTCTTCCATCCCGCGACCCGAACGCTGGTGCTCACTGACCTCGTGTTCAACGTGCCCGAGGGAGGGGTTTGGGGTGTGCCGATTGTCTGTCGACTGATGGGCGCGGCAGGGAACTTCGGTCCCCATCGCTTGATTCGATGGGCAATCAGGGACAAGGCGGCCGCGCGCGAATCGTTGGGCTTTATCATGCGGTGGGATTTCGATCGCATGATCATGGCCCACGGCGATATCGTCGAGAGCGGCGGCAAAAAAATGCTGAGGGATGCCTTCGGCTTCTTGCTCGGTGCAGCCAGCCGGACGAGGTGAGGCTGCTCGATTGGTATGAGTTCCGCCGTCGAACAGACTTTGTGTGGGCAAGAGAGCAGTAGGTTGAAAGTTAGGAGAAAAGAAGTGAAGGAGTGAACGAGTGAGGGCCGTCAAATGATCGGCAAAATTTTTGAAAAGTGGTCTTAACCCTTTACTCCCCACTCTTTACTCACTTCCAGCGCACCGATGGCCAAGGAGAAACGAATCTCGGGCGTGCGAAACAGAGGGTCGCAGATCCGGCACACGGCTTTTCTGTCGACGACATTTGCGGTAGGATACGCCCCGGGTGGCCGTCAATGGTCTCGACAGCGGCTGCTCGGTGTGACCCCATCGTCTAGCCAGGTCTAGGACACCGGCCTTTCACGCCGGCAACACGGGTTCAAATCCCGTTGGGGTCACCAGCAATTCGCAGCGATTCGCCCGGCGAATCGCTGCGAATTGTGGTTTGGGGTCTCCCTCCCCGCAATTCTCCACCGTTCGCCCTGCGAATGGTGGAGAATTGCTATCCCACGAACTTGTAGCCGAGTCGATGCACCGTGATGATGTGCTGCGGGTCCGAGGCGTCGTCCTCGATCTTCTTGCGCAGCTTGGCGATGTGGGTGTCGACGGTGCGCGTAAATGGGATGGTGTCGTATCCCCACACTGCGTCGAGGAGTTCTTCTCGGGATACCACCTGGCCGCGATGCTCGAGCAGATAACCGAGGAGTCGGAACTCGCGTGGTGTGAGTTCGACTTGCCGGCCTCCCTTGGTTGCCTCGTGGCGGTCGATGTCGACGGTCATGTCACCAAACTCGTACGCCGAGCGTTGGCCGAGGGCGCCGGGCTGTGAGCGCCGCAACACCGCCTCGACCCGCGCCATCAACTCCATGAAGCTGAACGGCTTGGTGACGTAGTCATCCGCGCCGAGCTTGAGACCGAGCACCTTGTCGATTTCCTGACCGCGCGCGGTGAGCATGATGATCGGCAGCTGTGAACCCTCGCCGCGCAGCACCTTGCACACCTCGAGACCTGTCATCTTGGGCAGCATGACATCGAGGATCATGAGATCGGGGGGGGTTTCACGGGCTTGACGCAGTCCCTCCTCGCCATCGCGAGCGACCGTGACCTCATAACCCTCGTAGGTGAAACCGTCTTTGAGGGCGACGGCCATCGCCTCGTCGTCCTCGACCACCAGTACCCTGCTCATGCCATTTCTCCAGTATCGCGATGAATCGGGAGGTAAATCTTGAATGTACTCCCCTTGCCGACCTCGCTTTCGACCGTCACCTCGCCGCCGTGGGCCTCGGCGATATGTTGCACCAGCGACAGCCCGAGCCCCGAGCCTTTGACATCGTGGACGAGACCGGTGCTGACGCGGTGAAAGCGCTCGAAGATCTGCTCCTGCTCGTCACGGGGAATGCCGATGCCATGATCGGTGACCGAGATGACCGCCTTGTCACCCTCGCGGCTCAGGGCGAGAGCGATCGATCGATCACCGTCGGAGTACTTGACCGCGTTGTCGAGGAGGTTCGCGACCGCGCGATCGATGGCGTTGGCATCCACCTCCATCTCCGGCAGCGGCTCATCGGGACCGTGGTAGGACACGTCGAAACCCTTATCACGGAGACGCACCGTGAAGGTGGCGAGGGTGCCGGCGAGAATGTCCTCGATGTCCGCAGGTTCAAAGGTGTAGACCTTTCGCCCCGACTCGATTCTCGAAAAGTCGAGGATGTTGTTGATGAGCTGGGTCAGCCGTCGGCTCTCGGTCTCGATGTAGGAACCGTACTCGCGGACCTTGTCCTGATCCTCAACTCGACCGCGGCGCATGAACTCGCCAAAGACCCGTATCGATGACAGGGGCGTGCGCAGCTCGTGCGAGACGTTGGAGACGAACTCGTTTTTCATTGCCGACAGCTTCATTTCACGCATTGCGGTGCGGACTGTGAGCGCGATTCCACCCAGCAACACGACCGCGAGAATTGCCGACAGGGTCATGTTGTATGCGAAGTTTGCCCTCGCCCATTTTTCGGGGGACGCGAAATCTCCCTGCAAAGCGATCGTCCAGTCGGTGAAGACGAAATCGAACGAGCGTTTCACACGGTCCTCTTTGGGGTTTGCCTCCTTCGTTGATGGCAGGATCTGCTTCTTTTGGCCGTTGCGAACGACGACCAGCAGCTCGTGCTTTTCCTTGTCGTTGTCGCCGAATTTGGGGAGCGAGAGCTCGATGGCTTCGAGCAGGACGGATTTTTCGAAGTACTCCTGGTCGACGATCAGACCCGCAAGCCCGACCAGCTTCCAATTCTCGTCGGTGATTGGGTTGAGGATGACGCGGTTTCTGGCATCGTGTTGATCGACGCTGAGGGTGGTGGTGTCGATCTTGGTGCCCCTCTTGCGGAGCCATCCCCACGGCGATGCCGCGGCCCACACGGCGACGGTTTCCTCCGAGAAGTCGGGCACGACCATCTTCTGCTTCTTTGGGTCGTAGAAGAAGATGGAATCTCTGGTCTTGTAGCTCACGACAAAGAGCCGCTTGGCGCCCTTGATCTCCTTTTTCTTGAAGTGAACGGCGGCCTTCTGAATCTCTTTTTCGATGAAGATCTCCGGCGGCAGATTGAGCGCTCGCTCGGAGATCTTGTAGTAGTAGTATTTGACCTCTTTGGCAATCGTCTCGAGGTAGTTGTCGAGGGTCGCCTTGCGAGCGATGGCGGAATTGCGCTCGAGATCGGCGAGCCACCAATATTGAAGCACCAGTAAAATCGCCAGTGGTAACAGTACTGCCAGCACTCCCGCCCACAGCACCCGCCGACCGCCGAGCACGCTGTGCTCGACTGCCCGCAGTTCCGAGTCGGAAAACGCGCCGTTGCGGCCGTTGTTGAAGATGGGCATTTGCTGACTCCTCGAACCGGATCCGCCACCGGTCTCGAGAGCAATATAGCGCACAGAGGCGCGTGTGCCTCGTTGTTTTGCAACTCGGTAACAGAGTTCACAGCGTGTGACGTTGTCGTGAGGACATTGACATCTTCCGGGTGCAGATTGGTCGACATGAACGGCACATCGCCCACCCTGATCAGCGACTCGGTTCTCGGTTCAATCTTTGATCGGGGTTTCGCCAACCGCACCGGCCGCAACGGTCATCGCCGCGCGCGGTCGGTCACGAACGGCAGGAGGTCATGAGTATGAAGAAGATGTTTGCGATTCTGGTGGTCATGCTGATCGTCGCCATGCCGGCGATGGCCGGCGAAAAGGGCAAGTGCCGCGGCAGCGGAGAAGATTGCCTGAAGAAGATGAAGGCGAAGTACGGCGAAAAGGCGTGGTTGGGCATCGAGTATGACACCGACGAGCACGGCCGCTGGGTCGTCGCGAAGGTCCACAAGGGCAGCCCGGCACACAAGGCCGGTTTCGAAGCGGGAGATGTGCTCCTTGCCGTCAACGGGGCGGAGTACAGCAAGGAAAACAAAAAGGAGCTCAAGGCGGTGTTCGCAAAGATTGAGCCCGGCTCCGAGGTTCAGTACGTGGTCAAACGCCAAGGCGGCAAGATGAAGCTGGACGCCACCCTCACCACTGTGCCGAAGGATGTCCAGGCCAAGTGGATCCAAGAGCACATGAAGAGCAACCACCCTGAGTACGAATATCAGATGGCTTCGAAGTAGCGAGGTGATTCAGCAGATGGGTCGAATTTCGACCCATCTGCAACTTTTCTGGGTGGTGCGGCGTCCTATAGATAGGAGGACGGGGGCTCACATGACCGATATCGAAGCGCAAGCAACTGGCGGTTTTGGGGAAGGGACGGCGAGCGGGTCCGGTTGGTCCCAGTTCTTGATGCCCATCGTTGCCGCGGCCCTGGTCCTCGCCCTCGGTTTGGTGTGGGTGAGTCTTACCAGTGAACCCAACACTCCGTCAACACCGACGCCGGTTTCCGAAGCCGGCGTTTTCTAGAGCGGCCGAAGGCGTATCTCACTCTAATTCAACTGATGAGGTTGTAGATTGTCGAACTCTGGGTTGACCTCGAGGTGTCGGTAGAGATCCTCGTAGACCATCAGGAACCGGTCGGAGAGGGAGTCGGCCTCCAAAATCTCCTGTTTCCGCCCGCTCGCAATTTCGAGGATCTGACAGGCGAGTGCAACCAGCTGGGAGTCGGACACCTCTTCCAAATGTCGCGCGAAGAGCCCACGCGATGGCGGGTCGAGGTCGACCAGATCCGGCAGAATTGTTCGCAGCTCCTCCCGAACGGGCCGAATTTCACTGAGACGTTTCGGCGACTCCGGGGTTGGTTCGTACTGAACCCGCACCTGGCGATACATCGTCTCCGAGCCGATTTCCTCTTCGATGCGAAAACGCTCGAGACCCACCAACCACATCAGATAGCGGCCGTCCGGCAGTTCTTCGTGGGCGGCGATGAATCCCACGCAACCGACGTCGCGAACGGGGGGCGTGAATGGCAGCTCGGTTTCGTGGCCGGGCTCGACCTCGACCATGCCGATGACGCGGTGAGAAGCGATCGCGTCGCGGACCATCTCCACATATCGCGGTTCAAAGATGTGGAGGGGCAGAATTTCCCCTGGTAGCAGAACCACCTTCGGCAATGGGAAGATGGGGATGATGTCCGGAACCTGGACCGTTTCCGGCGGTGGAGTCGTCATTCCGCTGAATGGTGGCGAAGCGTGCATTTCGTCTCCCTTCACAACCAGCACAACACCAGGACCTCCATGTTTCCTTCCAAACAGGACCATCGATTGATGACTGCGCGGTTACGACCGGGCCCGGTAGCGGCAAAGAAAGCGACAGAGATCTGCCACGGCGGACAGCGGCAGAATCAGCGTCAGTCAACAGCGGAAGTAGGCAGTGGCAGGATCAGCAAACAGAAACAGAGACACCGGAAGGAGTCAACGGCCGAGGCGGTGTCCGCTTCTGGTGCTGATCCTGAGGCTGTCAATTGCCGCTGACCGTAAATGCTGCCGCTGTCTTCTGAGGTTGTCCTAGAAGCTCCCCCCGAACGTGGCTTTGCCACTGCGCCCCGGCCAGTCTCGGGCAAGGAGACGGAGACAGAAACCGGTTTGGTGCTTCGCGCGGGTGGCCCTCAAGCCGCAGGTCTCAAGCCCCAACCCCCGAAAGGGCGGGCGGAATTTCCGAATTCCGAATTCCTCAAACGTGCCCGGCCATCACCCGCCATGCGATGAGCCGCTGATTCATCGCGCGCAGGCGCCGGCAGAGGAGACGACAGAGCAGGTTCAAGAACTGGACCGCGGCGTCCGGATCCATCGACAAAACCTCTTCCAGCAGAGATTTGCTGATCGAAAAGACTGTGGTCCCGGAGGTGTGGGCGCGGGCATCGGCAGACCGCGGCTGGTCGTCGATCAGCGCGAGCTCCCCAAAGACCTCGCCTCGCTTGAGGATCGTGAGGCACTCTTCTCCCATGCCCGGAACACTGCGAGAGATGCGGACGCTGCCATCGACCACGATATGGAGGTTGTCACCGGGATCGCCTTCGGCGAAGATCAGCTCGTTGACCGGGTAACTCTTCTCTGTGGAGTATTTCGCGAGGAGCCGCAGTTCTTGGGCCGAAAGACCCTGTTCGCGGAGAATATCGAGCTTGGTCTTCTCATTGAGGTGGACCCGCTCGCCGCCGTTCTTTGTGTCATGCTCGGAATGCCACAACGTCAACGGTGCTCCAAAGAGCTCGCTCATCTGCAGGTTCGCAGCGCGAACCTTCGATGCCAATGTCTGCCAGAAACCCCACAGCAGGCTCACGGCGAGCTCCCGGTTGCCGGCCACCACTGCGTCGAGCTCCTCGGCAGGCAGTGTGTAGAGTGATCCCTCGCCGGAACCCAGGGCGGTGCCCGACCGTGGAAGGCCGTCGAGATACGAGATTTCTCCAAAGACATCACCCGCCTCGAGGCTGGTGAGGATTTGGGTTCCCACCGGGGTCGCATGGCCGATCCGCACGGTTCCCTTGCGGATGATTTTGAGGTCGCGACTGGTGTCCTCTTCGGTAAAGATCTTTTCGCCGGAGACGAATGTCGAGGGCACCACGAGCCGTGCCAGCGGGATGATGAGTTCGTCGGCGAAGTGTCGGAACACGGCCATCGCTCGCAGCTCGGTGGCTCGTCGCAGCAGATCATCGTTGACTCCTGATGCCCATGCCGCCCGTTCTCTTTTTTTGGGGAGGTCAACGCTCGAGAAGATTTTGGCATGGCTGAGGGCCACGTGATCACAAGCCTTCTGAAGGGTGGAGATGCGGGCAGCAATCTGCTCCTCGATTGCGTCCGGTTCCAGCTGGCAGAGCCGAACCAAGGTGTCCACCCGTCGCCGCTCCTGATGCTGCTCACGTTCCGATCGCCAGCTGGCCAGCAGCATGGCGTCGATGGCGGCATCGAGAGCCTCTTCGAACTCTTCGTTTTCGAGCGCGGTTCGTGAGGTTTCCACCGCCAGCCGATAATCCAGCGGGTTCAAACGGCGCGCCTGAATGAACTCGGAAAGAGCCGTTTCGGCGTCGCCGTGACGCATGCGCATATAACTGCCGACCGCGTACGCGAGGTAGTTGAAAGGGGTCCGTAGCTTTGCCAGGTCGATCATGTCGATGGCGCGTTCGAACTCACCTCGGTTTTCGAATATTCGGGCCATTCCAAGGGCGTGCGAGGCTTCGAGGTTGCGGCGCTTGAACTCGCGATCGAAGTCCTCGATGCCCTCCTCGCCGCGCATCCTCTCGGCTTCCGCCCGGAGATCGGTGGCGCCCGACGGTGAGAGGGCTGCTGCGATCTCCATCAGGTCGGCGGCCTCGGAGGGTCGACCGACGGACCGCAGCCGTCGCGCGACCGCGACCAATCGGTCGATCAGCGAAGGATGCGGCAGTATCGACTCGTTCATGAGGGTTCCCAGCCTTCAATTTTAGTGAAACACCGGTCCCGAGGTCAAACGTCGCCGTCGCGCGGCGTTGCCTGTCGATCGTTTCCGCCGGCTTCGAGAGCGGGTTCCCCGGTGATCGCGTAGAATGTCCGTTCTATGAAGATCCTGAACGTCCTTCGGATTGTGATCTGGCTCGTTCTTCCCGGTGCTGCATGGGCCGTGGAACACCTCACTCTGGCCGACGCGACCCCCGGCCGCACCGGGATCTGTGTCACCGAGATGGATGGTGGAGAGCGGGTCGAGATCCCGCTTACGGTGCTTGGTTCGGTTGGCTCGGGCACCCCTGACGGAGAGATCGTTCTCGTGCGCCTTGACGACCCGCGCTTCGAGAAGACCGGGATCATCGCCGGAATGAGCGGCTCGCCGATCTACCTGGACGGAAAGCTGCTCGGCGCACTCGCATTCGGCTGGTCCTTCTCGAAGGATCCGATCGGTGGAGTGACGCCGTTCGAACGGATGCTCGAAATTGAAACATCGCCGATGTCGGCGTCCGTTGTTGATGGCCGGCCGCAAATTGGCGAGCTCGCAGAAGCAATGGCCTCGGGCACGCTCGGCAGGACCGTCGTCGACTGGCTTGTGCCCGATCAGGCCAATCGCGTACATCCCCTTCCGATGTCGGTGACGGTTGGCGGTTGGTGGGCTCCGGTCGAGGGTGGGTGGCTCGCCGAAAGCTGGCGCCGGATGGGGTGGGTCGCCACCCCGGGTGGCGGACCCGCACACTTGGATGAGGGTGGGGACATCACACCCGGGGCGATGGTGGCTGCTGTGATGGTCGACGGGGATGTGACCGTGGCCGGTGCAGGCACCGTGACCGAGGTGCGCGGCGATCGGTTGTGGGCCTTTGGACACCCGTCCCTCGGTGCGGGGGCGACCAACATGCCTCTCGCTAGGGCCCAAGTTGTTGCGGTCCTGCCGAGCCTGATGAACTCGTTCAAGTTCTTCTCGGTCGGCAAACCGATCGGCGCTCTGGTGGCGGATCGCACTCCCGGGGTCGTCGGCATCCTCGGGCGCGACGTGCCGATGATTCCGATCCGGGTGGCGGTCAACGATCGCTCGTACTCCTTTCGCGCGATACGGCACCCCGCGTTGCTGCCGCTGCTGGCCGGGTATCTCGCCCAGGCGAGCCACGGTTCGGTAGGTCGCACCTTTGGCGACCAGACGCTGACGACCCGGATCGAGCTGCAATATTCGGATTATCCGGTCGCGGTGGCTACTGCCGCCTTCTCCGGCGGTCTCGCGTCGGGCGAGGCGGCAGCGTTCGTTTCTGCCGTGGTGGCCTATCTCGAGAACTCTGCCTTTGCAGTGCCGGAGATCGAGTCGGTCGAGATTCGTCTCGAATCGTTCGAGGAGATCCGTTCGGCAACCATTGTCGAGATTCTCCCCGAACGCAGCGAGGTTCGTCCGGGTGAGGACCTCGCCGTCCGTTTCCGCTTGCGAAGGAATCGTGGTGGAGAAGAAATCCGCACACTGACACTGCGTATACCAGAGGGGATCCCCGATGGCCGTATCGATGTGGTCGGGGGCGACGGCGCGGCGTGGACCGCATACGATCAGCAGATGCGCCCGCTCGAGCCATCGACTTTTGGCGACGATGTCAGGCTCGTGAACAGCCTTGCGCCGGCAAATACCCTGGTTGTCGCGCTGGAGGCGAGAGATCTGGGGATGGTCGTGCCGGGTGGTACGGTTTCTGCGCCCCCGAGCATGGTGCTCCAGCTTCGATCGGCGCTCGGTCCAAACCTGCAGACAACCGCCTATGGTGTCTTTTCCAAGACGGTGGCCGAAGTACCGTTCCCCGTATCCGGGGCGCAGCGCATACCCCTCACCGTCCGTAGCGGAGAGTGGAAAATGGAGAAGCAATGAACCGTTTCCGTACCTTCATGATCGTGCTCGCTGTGCTGGCAATCGGCCACGCCGCGCACACCACGACGACCCAACGGTGGGTCATCGATACCGCTCAGGAGATGCTCGAGGGCCGAGGGGATAACGTCGAGGTGACCTCGGATGGACTTCTCCGAGTTGTAGCGGGTTGGGCCGAGGGGCCATCGTTTGATGAGCCCGTGGTGATGGCGGCGGCGCCGACGCCCGACGGCGGGTTGATCGTCGGTACCGGGCACCCGGCCCGGTTGTATGAGGTCCAAGGGGGCTCTTCACAGCTTTTGGCCGAGGTGCCCTCGGAGCAAATCACGGCGCTGCTGATCGAGCCCGGCGGCAGTCTGCTGGTTGCCGCAGTCGCACCGGCCGTCCTCTATCGGTGGGACGGTGTCAACCTGAGCACGGCGGGCCA
>CBDTWX010000041.1:0-17931 GCA_965364305.1 uncultured Thermoanaerobaculia bacterium | reverse complement strand
AAACTACTTCCAGTATCATCCCCCCATGCCACCAATCGCGAAGCTCTCCGAGCACGACATCACCGAACAGCGATCGCGCTTCTATGCTGCCGTGGTGCCGGCCGCGACGCTCGACGAGGTCAAGAACGAGCTCGCCAAACGAAAGAAGAAGTACCACAAGGCCCGCCATCACTGTTGGGCGTGTCGCGTGCGTGATGACGACGGTCGACTGGTGGAGCAGGCACGCGACGACGGCGAGGTGGGCCGGCCTGGAATGAAGCTCCTCGAGCTGCTGCGGCAGCACGATCTCGAGGGCCTGCTGGTCGTGTCGAGGATCTTCGGCGGCATCAAGCTCGGTCCGGGCGGGGTTGGCAGGGCGTTTCGAACCGCCGCGCAGGGGGCGCTCGAGCTCCACTCTCCTCGATCAAACGGAAGTGAATAGGTGGGCTTTCACGACTCGCGCCCGCGATCTCATCGATACACCTCTCGTTCCCGGGATTCACCCGGGGAACAATCCAGCGGGCTATTAATTCATGGCGAACTGAAGCTTCAGAATTCATGTTATTGCTGATCCAACCCGCCCGTCGAACTCGATTGGCCAGAAGGCACCTGGGTTGATTCCCACTCGATACCCGAACCCACCCGCCGAGCGGAGGGTTGGTCGGGGGTGTCAGTATTCAGAGCTCAAAACTCATGTCATGTGCCTGTTGCATCCGGAGTTTGTATGCATTGACACACATATATGTAGATACTATTTTATGTATAAAGGTACAGATCAATGAGAACAACATTGAACATTGATGACGAGGCGCTTCAAGCGGCCATGTCCTTTTCCGAAGGGCGGACCAAGACTGAGGTCATCAACGAAGCCTTGCGGAGATTTGTCAGGGCGAAGAGGCGCCGCCGACTCCTCCAGTTGCAGGGGAAGATCGATTGGGATGGGGACGTCGACGCGCTCAGAAAACGTTCATGAGGGTGTTGGTCGATACCTCCGCGTGGGTTGATTTCTTCAACGGCCACCCGAGTCCGCAGGCCGACGCGCTCGCGCGGTTGATCCGCGAAGAGGCCGATGTGCTGACCTGCGGCGTCGTTGCTGCCGAGGTGCTGCAGGGCATCAGACGCTCGAAAAGCCTCACCAGGATAGAGAAGCACTTTCGTGAAATGGAATGGCTGACGCCACGGGAACCCGAAACCTATCTGGAGGCGGCGGATCTCAATCGCAAACTTCGCGAACAGGGTCTGACCATCCAGTCGACCATCGACTGCATCATCGCCAAGCTCGCGGAAGAGAACGACGCAGTGCTGTTGTCAAAAGACCGCGACCTGCAGATCATTATCGACTCGAATCTCCTCGACCTCCACGCGCTGCCGCTCGTGTAGGTGTCAGACCCCTCGGACTCGTCGCACCATCTCCGATGGCCGGGCACCGAACTGCCTTCGATCGTCCGCTGCAAACTGCCCCATGTGCCAGATGCCCCAGGCGTTGGCGATGTCGGTGAGGTGGCGTTCTGAAACGGATATGGTGGTGACCGAGAACCCCGGCCGGGTGATCGACTCGTAGCCGGATCTCGAGCCGAATATGAAAAGGTTGCGATGGTCGGCCGCACCACTCGATCTCGCCCGAGCTTTCATCCGGAAGGGCGAATGTGAGAATCCCCAGTGGAGGGCTCCATCTTTGGAGAAAACGGTGGTTGAATGCGGCTCGGTTCACCAGACCCTGCGAGCCTCTCGCCTGAAACATCTCGGCTTCGAGCGAACCCGGTCGAGCTGGCGCGAATCGAGATCCCAACCGGCGATCGCCTCGGCGAATTGGTCGAAGCTCCGAAGACAGAATTTCGCTCCGGCAGGGTAGGTTTCGGTAAACAAGGCTGATTTCGACTGTTGTCTCTCCGTTGCGCGTTTTTGACGTTGCGGCAAAGAAGTGTGAACGATTATTCCGCCTGCGAGAATCTCGATACAGAGAGATCAGCGAAGGGAGAGTTCGATGAGCAAGAAGAGTCGATTCCAGATGCTTCTGGCTGCGACGATCTCGGCATCGCCGATGAGGAGGTCGAGCGTTTGCGGGAACGACTCCTGGAGTAGAACGGAGAGGCCGCAGATCGAAAAAAAAGGGGGTGTTTCAGAGAGCGCCCGCCCTCCTGTCATTTCAAGCACTGCTACACCGCTGGCGGCGGCGACTCTTGGATAGACAAATCCGCGAGTTTTTGTAGGCGAGGGCGGGGGCCGAGTCGAGGAAAATGTGGGTCATGAAGGAGCGAGGACCTGCCATTCCATAGGCTTGTCCTGAGCGAGGCCTTAGGCCGAGTCGAATGGATCTCTCCAGTCGCTCACTCTTTTCGTTCGGTCGGGATGACCCGGTGATGGAATCACGAAGTAACACAGGGCGGCCGACAGGCCGTCCCCGCAATTCAGCAAATCGGGGCGCTCGTCAGAGTGACCCGATTTGCTGAATTGCTACCGAATTTCAAACTCGGGTGGATCCGCAAAGATCGGCGGGTTGGTCTCGAGCTCTGCGAGCACCGCCTTGATCGCCGCCTCGAGCTGTGGATCCACTCCCTTGGCGAGCTGCGACTGGTCGTCTATCACCGGGATGTCGGGGTCGACACCGTGCCCCTCGGCGAACCACTCGCCTTCAACGGTGTAGAGCCGGCCCGGCGGTGCGGTGTAGCGGCCGCCATCGATCAGGCGGTGACCGACGGCGGGGCCGATGAGACCACCCCAGGTCCGTTCGCCGACCAGCGGCCCCACCTCCATCACCTTGAAGAACCACGGGAAGGCGTCGCCGCCGGATCCGGCCCAGCCGTTGATCAGCATCGCCTTGGCGCCATAGTGGGTCACCATCGGATGGGCCCGGGTCGCGCCGTGGCGGAAGAAGATCCGGTTGACCATCTGTCGGTTGATCTTCTCGATGAAACGGTCGGGGAGTTGTCCGCCTGCGTTGAAACGCTCATCGATGATCAGACCGGGGAGCCGAATTTGGCTGTTGAGCTGACGTACCAGCTCGGTCTGGCCCGAGATCGACGTGTTGGGCACGAAGATGTAGCCGATCTTTCCTTCGGACGCCTCGAGCACCCGCTGACGGTTGTGCTCGACCCAGGCTCGATTTCGGAGCCGGTACTCACTGGCTAGCGTCTCCACCAGCACCTCGCGCGCACCCTCGGTCGTCGGGCTCGAGTTGACGGTCAGCGCGACCGTCTGATCGGCCAGGCCGTCGAAAGCGGCATAGGGCTCTTTGGCTGTGTCGATCGGCACTCCGTTGACCGCCAGCACATAGTCGCCTTCTGAGATGTCGACGCCGGGCTCGTCGAGAGGCGACCGCGCTTCGGCGTCCCACGGCGCGCCGCGAACGATGCGGGCGATCCGATAGGCGCCGTTTTCCAGCGCCCAGTCGACACCCAAAAGACCGACCCTCCGCCGGCGAGAGCTTTCGGTATCGCCCCCTCCGACATAGGTGTGGGAGGCGTTCACCTCGCCGATCAGTTCGCCGATGATGAAATTCACATCCCAGCGGGTCACGGCGTCATCGAGCAGCGAGGCATAATGATCGCGCATCGCATTCCAGTCGAGGCCGTGCATGTTGGGATCGTAGAAATAGTCGCGATAGGTGCGCCAGACCTCGGTGAAGAGTTGGTTCCATTCGGCCCGCGGTTCGAGGGTCATCTCGAGCTTCGAGGTGTCGAGCTTGTTGTTCTTGTCACCCTTGCCACCGATCTTCTGGCCCGACTTGATATCGACGATGGCCCAGGTGTCTCGGGACCGAACCAGCATCTTCTTGCCCTTGGCCGACACGACAAAACCGTTGGCGCTGTCGAGGATGGTCTCTTCCTCGCGTTCTTCGAGATCGTAGTAGGCGATCGGTCGGTTCTCGTCCGTCGAGCCGGAGTTCGGCATGCGATGGAAAATGACCTTTCCGGAGACTGCGGCCAGACCGCCGATATTGCCGGCCGAGGGCGGCAGCACCACCACTCGTGCCTCGAAGCCCTCGAGATCGATCTCGACTGGCTCGGGCTTTTTCTCTTCCTTCCCCTCGTCTTCGTCTTTTTCGTCCTTCTTGCCCTTCTTCTTGTCGCCCTTCTTTTTGTCGGCGTCCTCGTCCTCGTCTTCCTCCTCGGCCTTCTCCTCTTTCACCTCCTCTTCATCGTTTCGGGGCGCGAGCGGAGACGGGACGTCTCCGCGAAGCGGAACCGCGATGATATTGGTGGTGTTCGGGTAGACCCAGGTGTCGTCGATATCCGAGTAGATGGGTTGGAGAGTGCGGTTGGACAGGTAGTAGAGGTACCTGCCGTCCGGATCGAAGACCGGGTCCGAGTCCGAGTAGTAACCCGAGGTCACCTGGTGGCGGTTTCCGTCCAAGGTGTCAAACAGGAAGATCGCACTGTTGCCGGTTTCCAGGCCACGCGAGTAGGCGATCCAGCGACTGTCGGAGGACCAGCCCACCTCGAAGCCCTGGAGGGCCGGGTGGAGCATCCACAGCCCCGTGTCGACCTCCGAGAAATCATCGGCTTCGAGATCGTAGACCCAGATTGTCTGGGTGTGGTCGATGAAGGCGATCTTGGTGCTGTCGGGCGACCAGTAGAGCCGGTAGCGGAAGCCAGGGCCGAGGCTCGTCAGCGTCTTTGCCTCACCGCCCCTGGCGGGGGTCAGCTTGAGCTCGTACTCGCCGCTCGCGTCACTCCAGAATGCGATGTTCTTGCCATCGGGCGAGAAGGCGGGGAAACGGTCGGCCGCGCCCGAGGTGCGGGTCAGATTCTGGATGACGCCGTGCTTGGCCGGGACGCTGAAGAGCTCGCCGCGTGCCTCGAAGATCACTCTTTTGCCGCTCGGTGAGATATCGGCGTTCTGAATCAGCTCGGCAGCGTTGACTGTGTGCGGCCGCAGAGGAGCGAGATCAGTGACGATTTCTACGTCGACCTCATTGTACTGCTCGTCTTCGAGCCCCATCAGGTAAAGCCGACCCCCGGCCTGAAAGACCATGTCGGACGGACCGATCGCCGGAAAGGTGATATCGAAGTCGGTGAATTGAGTGACCTGGCGCATCTCGCCCGATGTCGTGTCGAGGGCCCAGATGTTGGCGCGCAGGGCGGGCCCGCGGTCGGATAAGAAATAGAGTGTGTCGCCGTGCCACATGGGCTGGCTTTCGTTGGCGGCGCTGTCGGTGAGGTTCTCGGCGGCGAGGGTTTCGAGATCGAAGAGCCAGATGTCCGGTGCGGTGCCGCCTCGATATCTTTTCCATGTACGGAAGCCCCGATCGCGGGTGGTGTAGGCGATGGTCGTGCCGGTCGGGGACAGGGCGCCGAACTCGCCGTATGGGACCGGGAGGACCTCCGGGAATCCTCCTTCCGCAGAAACCAGATATAACTGGCTCAGGCCGCGTACGCCGCTCGCCTTCGCCGAAGCGAAGAGCAGGTGCTCGCCGTCCGGGGTCCAGTCGGAGAGCCTGTCGGAATCGGGGTGGTGGGTCAGACGAAATGGAGCACCGCCCATCGACGGAACAACGTAGATGTCGGTGTTGCCGTCGTAGTTGGCGCTGAAGGCGAGCCGCGATCCGTCGGGCGAGAACCGCGGAAAGAGCTCTTCGCCCGGAGGCGAGCTCAAGCGGTGGGCGGTGCCGCCCGCCTTCTCGACCAGCCAAATGTCGCCGGCATAGACGAAGGCGATGTGTGTTTCGGAGACATCCGGGTAGCGCAGCATTCGCGCGTCCACCGCGGCGGATGCCCTGCCGGCGGTGAGACTCAGACACAGCACAACCAGCGCTATCTTTGAACGCATTCGGGAAACCCTCCTTCTCGGAACACACCAGCCCAATTTCACGGGCACGTTAAGAATACGGCATCCGGCGCAGGAGGTTCCGGGAAAAGCCGATGTCGTCGGAAGGTCTCCGCTGCGGTATCGTGATGCGATGACAACAAAGGTGAATACCCTCCGAAGTTGTGAGCTTTTCGACGGAATCGACGACCACGTGCTGGAGGTCGTCGCGGGGCTGGCGCAGCTCGACGAGCTCGAGGATGGCCAGACGGTCTTCGAGGAGGGCGATCCTCGCGAGCATCTGCTCGTAATTGTCGATGGACATCTCGGGGTGAGCGTCGGCGGCGGCGCCGGGATGAAGATCCTGCTCGGTCCTGGTGAGGCTGTCGGCGAAGCAGCGCTCGTGGATCCGTCGCGTCACACCGCGACGGTGCGCGCCAGGGGTCGCGCCAGAGTCATGCGGCTCGAGGTGGCGGCGGTTGTGAAAGCGGCGTCGGGCGACCCTGGCGCTCTCCACCGGTTGTTGTCGAACGTCACGATGACCATCGTCCGGCGATTGCGATTCGCTGCGTATCGCCGTGTCGGGTGGGAGGAGATCTACCGATCGGGGCTTACACGGCGGGAGCACGATCTCCTTGGAGAACGCGAGGTCTCTGACGATGCACGCTACGGTGTGCAGACGGTGCGGGCGATGGAGAACTTCGACATCACCGGCATACGACTCGGGCATTACCCGCATCTCGTGCGCGCCATGGCGATGGTCAAGCAGGCAGCGGCGCGCGCCAATCGGAGGCTCGGGCTCCTCGATGCTCCCGTGGCCGAGGCGATCGACGCAGCCTGTCAGGAGATCATCGAAGGTCACTGGCACGGCCATTTCGTGGTCGACGTGGTGCAGGGAGGCGCCGGGACCTCGACCAACATGAACGCCAACGAGGTGATTGCCAACCGGGCGCTCGAGCTGCTCGGCCACCGGCGCGGAGAATACAAGCACTGTCACCCCAACAACCATGTCAACCTGTCGCAGTCGACCAACGACGTCTACCCAACGGCGGTGCGGGTGGCGGTGATCCAGGAGCTCGAAGAGCTGTTGGAAGTCCTCGAAGAGCTCGACGAGGCGCTTGCCGAAAAGGGACGCGAGTTTGCCGATATCTTGAAAATGGGGCGCACTCAGCTCCAGGACGCCGTGCCGATGACGATCGGCCAGGAGTTCGAGGCCTTTGCCGTCACCACCGCCGAGGATATCGCCCGGCTGCGTGAGACGGCAAGGCTGTTTCTCGAGGTCAACCTCGGCGGCACCGCGATCGGCACGGGCATCAACGCCGACCCCCGCTACCCGGAGCTCGCGGTGAAAGAGCTGGCTGCGATCACGGGCCTCGATCTCGCACTGGCCCCGAATCTGGTCGAGGCGACACCCGACACGGGCGCTTTCGTCATGTTCTCGGGAGTCCTGAAGAGGGTCGCGGTCAAGCTGTCGAAGCTGTGCAACGATCTGCGGTTGCTTTCGTCCGGCCCGCGCGCCGGTCTCAACGAGATCAACCTGCCGGCCATGCAGCCGGGATCTTCGATCATGCCGGGTAAGGTGAACCCGGTCATCCCGGAGGTCGTCAACCAGATCGCCTTTCAGGTCATCGGCAACGATCTCACGATTACCATGGCGGCGGAGGCCGGACAGCTCCAGCTCAACGTGATGGAACCGGTGATCACCAGCAATCTCTTTGAATCACTGGACATGCTGACGGCAGGGGTGCGGACGCTGACCGAGCGGTGCATTCGCGGCATCACCGTCAACGCCGATCACTGCCGGGCGCTGGTCGAGTCTTCGATCGGGGTGGTGACGGCGCTGGTGCCGGTGATTGGCTACGAGCGCGCGGGTGAGATCGCCGTCGAGGCGCTGAGGAGCGGCCGGTCCGTTCGCGAGATCATTCTCGAAGCCGGCGACATCGGCGCTGAGGAGATCGACCGCCTGCTGTCGCCGGAGGCGATGACGAAACCGAAAGAGCTCGGCTGAGTTCTCTATCGGCGCGGCTTGCCTCGACCCAAACCTCGCGATTGCAGGATATACTTCGTTGCGGGCACCGGACTGCATCTGCGCTGATTTTTTCATATGTTCAAACGTTTGTTAAATACTTAAGAATATTCTATTTATTTTGACTTTTGCGGCCGGCGGATCTAGCCTGGGCTCACGAGTCGAGACGCCAAATATCGGGGGTAAAACTGGAAGGAGGGCTTGATGAGAAACCTATTGTCAACAGTTGTGTGTGCGGTGCTGGTTGTGGGAGTGGCGGCCGCCGAGTCGCCCCGATCGGGCGGGATCTCGGACTTTCTGCCGCAGGACACCGTGAGGGTGGGCACCCTGCGCACTCCGCCGGCCGTGGATCGTGAAGCCGCCAAACGCGAGCTCGCCGAGCTCCACGCCCGGCTGATGGCAGAGCAGGTGACGGCCGGTGTCGATCGGCCGCTGATGGTCGAGATGTCAGCTAAGGAGCTGGCCGAGATCGGGCTCGGAGTGTGCGAGGGGTGCTCGGAGGAGCCGCAGGCCCTGCGGGTCGGGATGACCCGGCAGGTCCACGCCGAGCTCGCATTCGATTCGGTGCGATGGGGAGCCGTCAAACGCTCGCGCGACGGTGGTCGGGTGTGGTCGGCGGCGGTGAAGTCCACCGGCGCCTTCGGCGTCCGTCTTCACTTCGACAATTTCGACCTGCCGGCAGGCTCCGAGCTCTACCTGTTCAACGAGAGCGGCGCGGTGGCCGGTCCCTATACCAAATCGGGTCCGCTCGGGACGGGTGAGTTCTGGTCGCATATGGTCCGTGGAGACCTTGTCTACCTGCAGCTGCGGCAGGTTGGCGGGCTTGAACCCGAGAAAATGAACAAGAGCCTCTTCAGCCTCGTCGACATCGGCCATGTGGCGACCGGTTTCGGCGCGGATCGAGTGAGCACTGCAGCAAAGGCTTTTTGCAGTTTCAACGAAAACTGTATTTTCAATGCGGAGTGCGGGTCCGACGGCGCGGTTGCCGATGCAAAGTGGGCGGTTGCCCACATGATGTATGTCAAGCGCCCATATATCTATATTTGCTCCGGCGGCCTGCTCAACAACACCGCGGAAGACTTTACACCGTACTTCCTGACCGCCAACCACTGCATCAGCCGTGACCGTGAGGCCGCCACCCTCGAGGCCTATTTCCAGTGGTGGATAGGCTGCGACGATGACTGTCCCACCCAGTGGGCGGACCCAGTCGGAGTTCCCGTTACACTCGGTTCATCGGTGGTCGCCACCAACAATACCGGTGACTACACTCTCCTCTTGCTCGACGAACCGGCACCGGCGGGGAGCGCCTTCCTGGGCTGGAACACCACGCCGATCGCATTTACCAACGGTGCCAACCTGTACCGCATCAGCCATCCTTCGGGGGCGCCCCAGGCCTACTCGACGCACAGCGTGGATACTTCCGCCGGCGTCTGCTCCTCGTGGCCGCGCGGCTCGTGGATCTACAGCCGCGACACCTACGGTGCGACCGAGGGCGGCTCGAGCGGTTCGCCGGTGGTCAACGGTGCGGGTGAGGTGGTCGGTCAGCTGTCGGGGGGCTGCGGTACGAACGTGTCCGACACCTGCGACAACGTCAATAACGCAACGGTCGACGGCGCCTTCGCGAGCTACTACAGCCAGGTCTCCCAGTGGCTTGATCCAGGGGGAGGATGTACGGACGACATCGACAGTGACGGCTACATCTCCGAGGCCTGTGGCGGCACCGACTGCAACGACCTCGACAACACCATCAATCCCGGCGCCGCAGAGGTCTGTGACAATGGTCTCGACGACAACTGTGATGGCACGGTCGATGAGGGCTGCGGTACCTGCCTCCCTGCGGGCGCATACTGCACATCAGGTGCCCAGTGCTGTTCGCTGCGCTGCCACCCGGCCAAGAACTACTGCAGATAAAAAACAGACATCAACATCGACGGGGGGCTTCGGCCCCCCTTTTTTGTCAGCTGGTCCTGGCGCCCGGTGACCGGCCGGCGCGGGCGACCCGCCGCAGCCTTCGCGACACCGATTGAAATACGTACCGCACAATCGTGGTTACGTATTTTGATGTCGATTAAATCGACATCGAAGCATTTATTCGAGAGGGAACCGAGATGGGAACAAAGCACCGGGGCACGGCGGCGGAAGAGAGGGCGCTCGACGCCTATATCAAGCTGCGTCGTGCGGTCAATTCCCTGAGCCTCCGCGAGGGTCATGAAATACGGAATGCGGGTCTCACCGAGAGTCAGTTCGGTGCTCTCGAGGCCTTGCTCCACCTCGGTCCTCTGTGCCAGCGCGAGCTCGCCGAGAAGGTGCTCAAAAGCGCCGGCAACATGACGACCGTCGTCGACAACCTCGAGCGGCGCGATCTCGTCGAGCGCCGGCGCGAGGGCGATGACCGGCGAGTCGTTATCGTGCATCTGACGAAGGGTGGAGAGAGGCTGATTCGCGAGGTATTCCCGCGCGTGGTCGGGGTCCTCGCGGGTGCCTTCTCCGTCTTGACGGCAAACGAGCAGGATCAACTGGCGGCATTGTGCCGTCGCCTCGGCACGGCCGAGTCATGAGTCAACCAGAGCCCGCTCACCGAGCGGAGAAAAAGGAGAAGAAAATGTCCGACAAGATTCGTGAACGCGTCGATCAGCTCAACGCCATGATCCAGCAGGGCAAGATCATGGAGGCGATGAACGAGTTCTACACCGACGACCTCGTGATGGCCGAGAACGACAACGAACCGACGGTCGGTCTGGCCGCCAATCTGGAGCGCGAGCAGGCCTTCGTCGACAACACGACCTGGTATGGCCTCGAGCTGAAGGGGGTGGCGGTCGGCGACAATCTGTCGATGGTGGAGTGGTGGATGGACTTTCACAACACCCAGTACGGTGCGCGGCTCGCCTTCACCCAGTTCGCGGTGCAGCGCTGGCGTGACGGCAAGATCTACGACGAGCGGTTCTACTACTCGCCCCAGCCGGTAACCGAAGGTTGATCGGAGACCACGATGAGGGAGTGACGGGTCGGGAAACGGTCTCGTTGAACGCGATGGAGGTCGACAAAAAACGGCCCTCCATTGATGCGATGAAGAAGGGGCGCGCCTGACGGCGCGCCCCTGGTTTTCATGCGTCGGCGGCGATCATTCGTGAGCCCGATTCGACGAATTGGATCGTTGAAGTGGTGCCTGGCGCCATGACATCAATCCGCCTTTCTCAATCTGGAGGAAAAAACGCCGCGGGTCCGGACGAAGTGCTCACAGGCTGCCACCGGGGTGACGCATCCAGGTACAGGAGCCGTCCAATCGAAGCTATCGCTCCCGGATGAAGAACGGGCTCGACCAGGCCGCTCCTCCGTCGTCTTGCAGGACTCGGACGTAGACCCACTCGCCCGGCGCGAGATCGGGCAGGTCCCGGGACAGGCGGCAGACCACCGTGCCGTCGCACGGGATCCTCTCGACGGGACGGCCGCTGCGGATCAGATCGATGGCTTCGAGGGGTGCGGGTGCAACGGCCAGTGCGCTGAGCGTATTGGTGGAATTCCCCAACGGATCGCGCGGCTCTGATTCGGGGGCCACCGCCGAGCCCATCTCCCGGCCACCGAGGGTGGCGCGAAGATAGATCCTCGGACCATTCGTCGCGTAGACGCGGCGGGCGCGCAGGGCCTCGAGGACGCCCTCCCTCGTCAGATCGTCGCTGAGAATGGCCGCCAGCCCACCGCTGGCTCCCGCGAGCTGACTGAGCCCGGGGTGACCGTCGTGGCCGTCGCCGCTGCCGATGAAGCCGAGCGTGAAGCCCCTCTCGAGCGCATCTCGCACGTAGTTTCCCGCCACGGGGCTGTAGATCGGCAGGGGCGAATCGGGAGCTTCGCTGGAGCCGTGGACCGAGACGATCTCGGTGACCGGTTCGAGCTCGGGATCCGGCGCATAGTCCCAGTTGGTGGCCACCGGTCCGCCGGCCGAGTGGTGGGCGAAGGTGAGCGCATTGCTGCCGCGCAGGGCCGACCAGAGCTGATCCGGCGTCTCGTAGCGTGGATCCACCGAACTCAGAATGTCGCCTTCATCGCCGAAAAACAGGACGTGACGGTGGCCGTGCACCCAGTTGGTCCACTCGAAGCCGAGAAGCGTCACGAAGCGTCCCGGCTGGTTGTGGAGCTCGGTCTGCCGGCGGATTTCCTCCCACAGCTCCGGATGGGTTGCCAGCGGGCGCATGCCCCAGTGGTCGTGATCGGTGAGCGCGGAGACGTCGAGGGCGGCCACGTCCCGTGCGTAGCGGAAGTAGTCCGCGGGAGTTCCGGTCCCATCGGAGAGACCGGAGTGGCCGTGGAGATCGCCCCACAGAATGGGGCGGCCGGTTTCGGCGACCACGAGCGGGTTACTGACGCCCTCCAGGCCGTCGAGCAACCCCAATCCTTCGGCCGCGATGCGGTAGATCCCCACCTCGTCTATCCGCGCCTCCAGAGACAGGGCGCCCCGGTCGTCGGCGTCGAGAGTGATGTTCTCGGGCAGACCGAAAGAGCCGCCCGAGACCTGGATTCGGAGGTCGCCAACCGCATCCACCCCCGCATTGCCGACGGCATCCAGGACCGCAACGTTCAGGCGAATCGTGTCGCCCGGCCGCGCCGAGCTGGGAAGCGTCAGTACCAGTTGTGCCTCCGGGCCCGGCAGTATGTCGATCCACGGCGCCTCCGGGAGCAACGCGCGAACACCGTCGCCGTCTCCATCCACCGCAAAATAGAAATTCGACCGGCTTTCGGCAAAACGGTCGGCGGTCGCTCCCGTTTCTCCTGCGCCATACGTGATGCGAACGAGCTCGCCCGGCTCCAAACCCCGGCCGGCGACCCGGAGGCCCAGGAGCCCGTTCTCGAAACCCAGGGGTTCCAGCTGGACCCCTTCCGCTTCGGTCGAGACTTCGGTGAAGCCGCGGGACCCTTGCTCGATAGTATGGGGGGCGCTCCAGCCCCAGAACGGGGGCGCCTGGAAAAAGATCCACCCTCCCTCGGAGATGCCCTCGGGGCCCGTCTCGAAGACGAAGGTCCAGGTTCCCGGACGGGACACGGTCGCCGCCAGCTCGGGGTTCCCCGAGCCCCCTTCCAGCCGGACATGTCCGCCGCCGTCAGAGGGATGCCTCTGCGCCTCGGCGTCGGCGCGCAGCGACTCCACGATGTCCGGGCGCGCACTCGGCGGAAACGAACGCACCGTCTCCTCACCGCCGCAGCTCCAGAGAGCAATCATGACGAGCCACCACGGCCGCGAGCTTCGCATGCCGCCAGCTTAACCGACCGGAGGAGATCGATTCCACAGCAACTGGGCCACAATGCCTTTTTCGACAGATGACGCAGAGTTGAAGAAAATATTGAGCTTCGAGGGGATGACGGTGTACAACGAGGTCCTCGGTGATGCCGACGCCTCCGGAAAACCGGCGGGCCGGGAGAGGGAGATCCATGAGCGCAGCGACGTTTCGTCGGTACGTGATGCCGGGCCTCGTATTCCAGGGTGTTCTCATCGGGGGCGGGTACGGCACCGGCCGCGAGATCGTCGAGTACTTCATGCAGTATGGACCTCTGGGCGGCATCATCGGTATGTTTACCGTCACTCTGCCGGTATGGGCGGTCATCCTCGCGGTGACCTTCGAGCTTGCCCGCAAGCTCGAAAGCTACGACTACCGATCCTTGCTCATGCACCTGCTGGGTCGGTTTTGGATATCATTCGAGCTGTTCTATGTCACGCTCCTGGTGATTGTTCTCGCTGTGGTGGGATCCGCGGCGGGGGTGCTATTGAGGGACTTCTTCGGGGTTCCATACCTGGTCGGCGTTGTATTGATGCTCGGCTCGGTGGGTTTCCTGACCTTCAGGGGAAGCGGACTGATCGAAAAGTCGTTTTCGGTGTGGTCGATCCTCATTTACATCGTCTACCTCTCTTTTCTGGTGGTTTCCGTCATGCGGTTTGGCGATGGAATTGGCGCCAGCCTGGGGAGCGGAGAGAGGCTTCCCGGATGGGCGCTGGGGGGATTCAAGTACGGGCTCTACAACATGTGCGTGATCCCGGCCATCCTGTTCTGCGTGCGCCACATCGAAACCCGACGTCAAGCCGTTTCTGCCGGCCTGATCGCGGCGGTCACGGGTTTGCTGCCGGCCTTCTTCTTCTACCTCGCGATTCTCGGCCAGTACCCCGACGTCGTGTTGCAGGAGATACCAGCTGTCTTCGTACTCGAACAGGCCCGGGTGCCGGCGTTGCTGGTGGTTTTCGTGGTCATGCTCTTCGGCACCCTGATCCAGACCGGCACCGGGTTCATCCACGGAGTCAACGAGCGCATCCAGCACACTCTCGCCGCCCGAGGCAAGGAGTTTCCGGATTGGCAGCGTCCGGTGATCGCGATCGCGCTGCTTCTGGTGAGCCTGGGACTCGCCAAGTTCGGCATCATCGCGTTGGTCGCCCGCGGCTACGGTTTGATCAGCTGGGGGATCTTCGTGATCTACTTCTTACCGCTGGTGACCGTCGGAGTGTATAAGATCATCCGTCAGTGACTGGCGTGAATAAGATCGGAGGAATCATTGACCCGGAAACGTGAGGACCTTTCTCGCCGTGCGATCGTGAAGATGGCCGCCACCGGCGGCGTCATGGGCATCACCTCGGTGCGCAACTTCGTGACGAACGAGGAGCCGACAACCATCGAGGATTACATCGACCACATCGATCACGTAGTGAAGCTGGTAGGCGTCGACCACGTCGGTGTTGGTACTGACAGCGATCTCAACGGATACGACGACCTCCCGGAGGATTTCTACAAGCAGCTCAAATCAGGCTATAAGGGCAGCTGCGCCTTCCGCGAAAAGCTCGATATCGAAGGTCTCGACCACCCGAAAAAGATCTTTGATTTGGCCGAGGCTCTGATTCGCAGGGGCTCCGCGGACGACAACATCCGCGCCGTTCTCGGCGGTAATTTCCAGCGGGTGCTGGGCGAGATCTGGAGCGTGCCGTCGCGTGACGCGGAATCCTCGGTCAGAGAGGACAGCGACTCTGGTCAGGTGGTTCGCGAGGAGTAATCCAGCCCGGTAGCTGAAAAAACCGCCGGGGCGGGTGCCCCGGCGGTCTCGCAAGATGGCGTAACGAGCGAGGATCTCCAGGGACCCTCGTTGTGTTACGAGCCCCAGAATCTCACACCGACAGAAAGTCCGATGGTCCTCGGCCGGATCAGGGCCAGACCGTATGCGCCGTTGGGGAGGGCCCCTTCCGTGGTCACGGAGACGACGCCCATTTCGTTGGTCAGGTTCCTTCCGTAGAGCTCGAGAGACCAGCGACCGATGTAGGCGCCTGCACGAAGATCAAAGGTCACGTAGCTGTCGATTCTACGCGGTGCGCCGTTGTCGTCTCGAGCACCATAGTCGAAGGCTCGATCGCCGACGTACCCGATCCCGCCTCCGACGTAGAGCAGCGAATCATCCCCAACGGTCCATTCATAGTCCCCCGCGAACCCGAGGCTCCACTCCGGAACGTAGGGCAGCGGATCGCCGTCCAGGCCTCCGACGATGGGATCGGTGTCCTCTGTGAGGTAGGCGTCGGTGTAGGCTCCGTTCAGGTACAGCGTCAAGCCGTCCGTCGGGATGGCGGTGAATGCGAACTCGGCGCCCTTGCTCACCGCGGTCCCGCCGTTGCCGTTGATTCCCACGCCATTCACCACGACGAACAGCTGAATGTCCTCCCAGTCGAGGTAGTAGGCGGCCAGATCGAGCGAGTACTTGCCGGTTGACTCGGTGGATTTCCAGCCGACCTCGTAGCTGGTGAGGCTGTCCGAGTCGTAGGATCCTGGCGTGCCCGGCGGGACTCCCGGCGGCAAGACATTGGGTCCGCCCGGCCGGAAGCCGGTGGCGACGCGAGCATAGAGCGACGAGGTGTCGGACACCTCGTACCGTGGCGAGACGGAATACGTGAACGGGTTTTCCGACGACGTCGCATCGTCGTACTCGATCCGTCCGCCGATCAGGAGGCCGTCCAGGACCTGTGATGCAACCTGATCGTTCCAGCTCTGGCGTGCACCGAAGGCAAGATCGAAGCGTGAGGCGATGTGCCATGTAGCGTTGCCAAAGAGAGCGAACTCCTCATACGTGGACAGGAGTAAAGCCTCTGCCAGCAAAGGGATATCCGTTGCGATTTCACCCGTGTCGCCCTCGATGGCGACAATCTCTTGAACGATCTTGGAATCCTCGTCCGTGTAATACCCGCCAACCAACCACTCGAATTTCTCGTTGTCGGCCGACACGAGACGCAGTTCCTCGGTGAACTTGTCGGTGGCTGTGATCTGCGGAAGGATCGCACTCAGTGGTCGCTCGACGTCGTCACCGAGCGCAAAAGTCAAAAATGATGCCAGGTAGAGACCACCCGTCAGAGAGGTGTCCACTGTCGCGTCTGTCTGGATATCTTGCTCGATCGAGTTAAAGCTCGTCACGGAGACGAGACTGGCGGCACCGAAATTCCAGTCGATCGTGGCGTCGAAAACTTGATAGTCCGTATCGACCGTATCGTCAAAATATCGGGACTGCACGAGGCCGTAGAGCGGCTCGAGGGTGACCGGGTCGGCGTCGATGATGTTGGGCGCGCCGCTTTCGATCGTCTGGGTCTGCGCCGCCAGCAGAAGTGAGAATTTCTCGGAGGGTTCCCACAACGCGGCGATCCGTCCTCCGTAGGTGTCGGCCGTGTTGATGTCTTCTGCGATCATCGTGCCGTCGATGATGTCGAGACCCGGAGTCGTCAGGCTCGGCACCGGATTGTTGCCGATCGAATCGATGAAGCCGTCGTCGAAGCGATAGAAACCGCTCGCCCGAAGAGCGAATTGATCGCTGAGCGGGACGTTCACCAGCCCCTTCAGGGAATATCCGAGGTCGCCGTCGGTGACGGTCTCGAGGGATCCCAGGAACCTCGCCTCGAAGCTCTCGCTCGTGGGCCTGTTCGGGACGTACCTCAAGACGCCGCCAAGCGAGCTCGCCCCGTACAGGGTGCCTTGCGGGCCGCGTAACACTTCGATCGTTGCCATGTCGAAGGTGTCGAAGTCACCCGCCAGGATTGCGCCGTTGGCCAGACCGGTGCTCGATCCGAAGGGCACTTCACCGAGGTAGACGCCGACAGTCGACGCGACACCACCGGTGTTGATACCACGCAGCGTAACGCGGGATTGACCTGGCGTCGCGACGACCACGTCCAGGCCCGGCACCAGCGGTTCGAGGTCGAGCAGGTTTTCGACCCGTTGCCGTTCGATCGTGTCGCTGGTGAGAACCGTGATGGACGCCGGAATCTCCAGGAGGGTCTCGGTTCGCTTCTGCGCCGTGACCTGGACCTCACCGCCGAATGCCAACGATTCCAGAACGAGGTTCAGCGTCAGCGTTTGGTCGGGTTGAATCTCGACATTGTCCATCTCGCCGGCTGCGAAGGGTTCGAGTGATGCGGTCAACCGGTATCTGCCTGGTGCCAGACCCGGAATTGCATAGAAGCCGTTCGCATCGGTCACGGTGCTCCCGGATCCCCGGTCGCCGGTCACCACGACCCGAACGCCCTCGAGCGGTTGGTTGGTGGGGCCCGTGATCGTACCCTGGATGGTTGCTGTCGTCTGGGCCCACAGGCCCGGCGCGATGACCAGAACCGAGAGCACCATCACCGCCAGGGATCGTATCCGCGGATTGCTCAGCTGCCGACGAGGCGTGCTTCCGTCACTTCTTTTCTGATTGAAATGACCCATCATTTCCTCCTCCTTCAAACGGTATTCGGTGGGTCGGGAAAGCGGCAGTCTCCCCTCGACCGCGCAGGCCAATAGGTCGCCCATCCCACCGAACATTGCCTTTCGACGGACTCGGTGAGAGCAGTGTGTATGCCGTTTGCATGTTTCTCGGAAGTACGCTAGCATCCAGTTATGTATTCGTCAAGGTATACAAAAATATCGTGGAGACGCTTCGGAATGGTGCACGTTTCCTGATGGTCCCGGGGTCTCGAGAACCTCACGACGCGGATTCAGCCATGCAGACGAAAAAGGCGGCGCCTGACCACGAAAAAACCCCGGTTCAGGATCGGCCCGACATGGCCTACCGTGAGCTCCGCGAGCTCATCGTGTCGGGACGACTGGCCCCGGGTACGCGGTTGGTCGAGACGCTCGCGGCCGAGCGCCTGGGCGTGAGCAGAACGCCCGTACGGTCGGCCTTCAACCGCCTCCGGCGGG
>CBDTWX010000040.1:0-17983 GCA_965364305.1 uncultured Thermoanaerobaculia bacterium | reverse complement strand
CGAGGCGCGAGCTCGCGGAGAGATTCGGTATGACCCACTTCGCCAACCCCAGGGAGGTGGAGGGTGATTTGGTGGCCTACCTCGTCGACCTGACCGAGGGCGGTGCGGACTACTCCTTCGAGTGCATCGGCGATGTGGGCGTGATGCGGCAGGCCCTCGAGTGCTGCCACAAAGGGTGGGGTGAGAGCATCATCATCGGAGTCGCCGGCGCCGGGCAGGAGATCTCGACCCGGCCGTTCCAGCTGGTGACCGGGCGGGTGTGGCGCGGCACCGCATTCGGCGGCGCCAGGGGACGCACCGATGTCCCGAAGATCGTTGACTGGTACATGGATGGCAAGATCAACATCGATGATCTCATCACCCACACCATGCCGCTCGACGAGATCAACACCGCCTTCGATCTCATGCACGAAGGAACATCGATCCGCAGCGTGGTGCTGTTTTGACGGTGACGGAGGTCTGAACACAATGTCGTCAGAGTTCGAGACACTCAGCGAACAGCGGTGCTTCGGCGGGACCCAGGGTTTTTATCGCCATCACTCCCAGTCCACCGCGACCGAGATGCGGTTCGCGGTCTATGTCCCGCCCCAGGCTGATCGGGGCCCGGTGCCGGTTCTCTACTACCTGGCAGGTCTCACCTGCACCGAGGAGACCGCGACCATCAAGGCCGGTGCACAGCGTCACGCCGCCCAGCGTGGTCTCATGCTTCTCATGCCGGACACCAGCCCCCGCGGTGCGGGGATCGACGGCGAGGACGACGACTGGGACTTCGGTACCGGCGCCGGATTCTACGTCGACGCCACGGCAGAGCCGTGGTCGGCCCACTACCGCATGCGGAGCTATATCGTCAACGAGCTCCGCACGCTGGTCAACGCGCGCTTCCCGGTCAGGGCGGACGCCATCGGGATCTTCGGTCACTCGATGGGCGGTCATGGCGCACTGACCTTGGCACTGTCTCATCCGGAGATCTTCAGCTCGGTGTCCGCTTTTGCTCCGATCTGTGCGCCGAGCCGGTGTCCGTGGGGAATCAAGGCATTCAGCCGCTACCTCGGTGATGATCGTGGGGGCTGGCTCGCCCACGACGCGGCCGAGCTGGTGAGGGCGGGCCACCGACAGGGACCGATTCTCATCGACCAGGGCGACGAGGACCAGTTTCTGGCCGAGCAGCTCCACCCCGAGAGATTCGCTGCCGCCTGCGAGGCGGGCGGCCAGGAACTGGTTCTCCGGATGCAGCCGGGGTACGACCACAGCTACTACTTTATTCAGACATTTATGGCCGACCACATCGCGCACCACGCAGATCAGCTTGACGCAACCTCGTTCGGTTGTTAGGGTCGAAAGTGGAGGGCGTCGGTCAGTTGCGAGGGGTGATCCCCGTGCCGCTGCAGGACGCTGCACAAGAGGGAGGGAACGACTGTGGCACGGGTTCACCGTCATCTTCTGTTCCTCGTCGTGGTCGGGGCGGTCGCGAGTCGACTGGTTTCAGGGCAGGCCACGGACGAGCTGCGGGTGATCGTTCATTCCTCGAATCGGGTCAACGCTCTGAGAGTCACCGAGATTACTCGGTACTTTCTGGAAGAAGATGCCAAATGGCCGAACGGCCAACTGGTCTTGGCGGTTGACCAGACACCCGAATCTCACGTGCGGGCGACGTTTTCGAGCGAGATCCTCGGACGAGATGTGGCCACGGTGAGAGCGCACTGGCGCCGTTTGATATTCCAGGGCAAGGGGGTGCCGCCACCGACCCGCGCCTCCGACCAGGAAATCGTGGTCTTCGTGGCGGCAAACCGGAACGCGATCGGCTATGTCTCCAGGGCCGCGATCCTGAGTGCCGAGGTCAAGGTGATCAGCCTCACTGACTGACCTGAAACCGCCGGACCGATTCAGCCCGTGCGTTTCAAATACTGAACCCTCTGAATAGCCGATTTCCCTCGAGGGCGCCCGGATCGGAAGAAACACCGAAAAGGTGCCTGGCACGGGGGTATTGATGTTGTGGGCTGGCGGCCAGAGCCTTGGCACGTTTAAGCGTCGTCCAGAGAGTTAGGGTTCATCGATGCACCGCTTCTTCAAGCCTGGCAACGATGCAACGGCTAAAACGTAGGCGTCGTATACCCCATGAGGTGAAGTAGTCATGAGGCGATTGACTGGGATTGGATTCTGGGCGGTCGGCGCCGCGTGCGTGCCTCCGTTTCTTGTCGCGGCGTTGTCGGTGGCCGACACGCGAGAGGTCGCGCGCCATTGGTGGGAGCCCATCGGTCCGCCAGGCGGCAGCGTCTGGGCTCTGGCCAGCCATCCCTCCCAGCCCTGGAGGGTCTTTGCTGCGGTTGGCAAGGGTGGAGTTTTCATCAGCCGCGACGGAGGCGAGACGTGGCTCGAATTCGAGCTTCCCGGCGCCAGATGGCCCGTGGAAGCCATCAAGTTCGACCCTCTGGATCCTTCCACCATCTATGCCGCTGCAAAATCGCTCTACCGATCGCACGACGGCGGTCTGAGCTGGACTGAGGTCCGGTTTTTTTCCGACAACACTCCGGGCGGCTGGTCTGCTCAGCCCGTTATCGCGATCGACCCAAACGACAGTGACACGGTGATTGTGGGCTTCGAGCATCGTCTCCATCTGAGCCGCGACGGAGGTGACAATTGGAGCCGCATCGACGAAAGATTCATGGATCTCGACCCGCGGATGAAAATTGGGTCTGTTGCGGTGGACCCCAACAACTCGCTTCGGTTCTACGTGGCCCACAACAGTTACAGTACCGGCGACCGCCTAGGTCCCGATGGCAATGGTGTGTGGGTGAGTCCTGATCGCGGAAGCCATTGGGAGCCCATGAACTCAGGGCTGGCGGTCCGCGACGTTCTGAGTCTGTGGGTCGGACTCGACGGGTCGATCGGCGTCGGCTCCGACGGGGGAGGAGTAGATGTACACACTCCGCGTTTCCCGCGAAGACCAACCGGTCGACGGACGGTTCGTTAGCCCGTAAAGGTGCCAGCTGAAACAAAGTTCACAAAGTATGCTCACTCGACCTCCTTGTTGAGGTCGCTGCCGCTGTTCGCTGCCGCGGTCACCTGTTGCTGACGAATTCTGTTGCATCTTGTCACAGTCGAGCCTTGACTTTCATGAGCCCCCTACATACCTTTGGACGCACGTTGAAAACCTGGCTGTCGACCGCACGCACCGAAAAGAGGGCGGAGCGTTGGCCCAACCATGTGTCGACGACACGCGGAGGAGATGACAATGCGTGGAAAGTGTCTTGAGAGGATCTTCTTTCGCCGATTCAAGGCAGTGGTTTTCAGCACCGCGGTGGCATGTGCCGGGCTCCTGGCGTCAACCGCTGTCGCGACCGACTTCGTCGTCAACTCCACCGCTGACACCGACGACGGAGCCTGCAACACGAGCCCGGACTGCACCTTGAGAGAGGCGTTGAACGCGGCCAACAGCAACACCGGTCCGGACACCGTCAGCTTTGCGGGTTTACCGGGCGGTGGACCCTGGACGATCGCGCCGGCCACCTCTCTCCCGGGGCTGTTGGACGCCACCGGTGGCACGAATATCGACGGCACGACGGCTCCGGGCTATGCCGGAATGCCGCGCGTGGCCATCGACGGCAGCGCCGTGACAATCGGCATCTTCATTGCGTCCAGCAACAACACCGTTCAGGGGCTGGTCATCCAGAACGTCCTGGGGGTGTTCGGGGCCGGCATCGATCTGACCCTCATGTGGAGCCAGATGAGCGGCAACGTGATCGCCGACAACTTCATCGGCACCGATTTCACGGGCACGCTCGATCGCGGAAACGATGGCGATGGCGTTCGGGTTCTCTCGCTGGTGGGGTCGAGCAATACCATCGCGAACAACCTGATCAGCGGCAACGGAGGCAGCGGCTTGGTTTTGGGAGGGACGGGATCGAACAACATCGTACAGTCCAACACTATCGGCGCCGACATCTCGGGCACCCAAGCCCTCCCCAACGGCAACGGCGGGATCTGGTTGAACGGCGACGACGACGTACCGAGCTCGGACACCGTCGATGACAACCTGATCAGCGGCAACGTGGGGGACGGCGTGGTCGTCGGCAGCTCCGACGACGTCTTAACCCGTAACTGGATCGGCCTCGACGCCAATGGGGCCCCCCTCGGCAATTCCGGTCACGGCATCTTCGTGGCCGGCGGCGTCGACAGCAGCATCGGTGGGCTGAACCCTGGCGAGGGCAACGTGATCGCTTTCAACGACCTCGATGGCGTCCACATTCGGACCTTCGCTGCCTCCTCCGGCCACGCAATTCTGGGCAACTCGATCTTCGAAAACGGTGGGCTGGCGATAGACCTGGGAGCCGACGGGCCGACGCCGAACGACGCGGGTGACGGCGATTCGGGGGCGAACGAGTTGCAGAACTACCCGCTGCTGACGGCCCTCACCGGTGGCTCCTCTGGCATCGCGGTGGTGGGCACGCTCGACAGCGCACCTCTCACCCAGTATCGACTGGAATTCTTCTTGAATGCCTCCTGCGACCCTTCCGGACACGGCGAGGGTGAGGAGTTCCTCGGGGGTGCGGACATCACCACCGATGCCACCGGGACGGCGGCGTTTTCGGTCGAGCTCGCTGTTTCGGGCGCCGGCGAGATGACGGCGACCGCGACCGACCTGAGCGGCAACACGTCAGAGCTGTCAAAGTGCTTGGACGCCCTCGTCTTCGTCGATGGCTTCGAGTCCGGGAACACTTCGGCCTGGTCGTCAACCGTTCCCTAATTTTAATCCACTGCCGCTAGAAGGTGGCAGGGCCGACATTTTGGCATCTATGAATGGAATTCTCTCCGCTGGGTGCAACGTTGGCCTTCGTGGGTCGAGTAGCCCCACGCACATGAGAATCGGAGAGTACGAATATGGTCAAGAGTGTGGTCGGCTCGCTGACCTGTCGAGCGGTGGGCCGCCGTTCTTCGATGCGGCTCTCTCAACCACCTAGGAGGCACCATAGAAATGAAAACTCGCAGTGCTCTGACGGCGACAGCATGCGCGCTCGCCGCTGCGATTGTCGCATCCGACGTGGCCATGGCGATTGAAGAGCCGGAGTACGAGGTCGTGTCGGACTACGGCACGTACGAGCTCCGCAGGTACGCCCAGGTGATCCTCGCTGAGACGCAGGTGAAGGCCGACTTCGACGAGGCGGGGGGCGAGGCGTTCAGTCGCCTCTTTCGCTATATCTCGGGCGACAACCGAAGTCGCGCGAAGATCGCCATGACGGCGCCGGTCGTCCAGGAGGCCCAATCAGAGAAGATCGCCATGACGGCGCCGGTCGTGCAGCAGGGTGGCGGGCAGCTGTGGCGCGTCGCTTTCGTCCTGCCGGCGTCGTATTCGTGGGAAACCGCCCCGCAGCCTAACGATCCCCTCGTCTCCCTCCGGCAGGTTCCGAAGCGCACCGTAGCCGCCCTGAGGTTCTCCGGCACGTGGGGCGAGAATCGCTTCAAGAGCAAGGAGGCCGAGCTGAGGTCCTCGCTGGCCGAGCATGGCTGGCAGGCGGTCGGTGAGGCAGTCTATGCGAGGTACAACCCGCCTTTCACGCCGTGGTTCATGCGTCGCAACGAGGTTCTGATCCCGGTCGAACCGGTTGAATAGTTCGGGCTTGGGACAGCACTGTTCGGTTTCGTATGCAACCGAGAAAGTGGCACCCCAAACCGGACCGGAAATCGGTGTGGTGCAGGCGTCCCGCCTGCAGTTGCCGACGGTAGTTGAACGGTATTGGGGCGAGCCCGTACTTCTCACCAGGTTTCGTGACGAGGGCGGCGAAGCGCAAGTATCCGTTGGGTTTGTCGTGAATCGGGCGACGCCGTCGTAGTTGCGCTACGTCAAGGAGCACGATGTGCGACAAGCACGACGGGACGCCGTGATTCGCCGTCCGTAGTAGACGCCTGGTGAGAAGTACGGGCTAGGAATCGGCGAGCTTTGTGCGAGCGTCGTCGAGAAGAACGCGGATCGATCGTGCTTTCGGTCCTTCCGGCAGGGTCGTCAAGAGCTCCTCCAAAAGCTCGATCGCGTCGGCGTAGTTCCCCTGATTGATGAGGTCCACCGCTTGATTGTAGCTCTCGACGTAGCGGTTGTACTCGACGTTGCGCTCGAGCTCCTCGATCTTTCGGTCCAGCCACCGCAGCTGCGCACCGGCAGAGTTGCCGCGGATGCCGACGAGAAAATCGAGGGCGCCTTCGAGGTCGTTGGATGCCAGAAGTCGATTGAGCTCTTCGATCTCCTCGTCGGTGGGTGACAAAGAGATCATGGGCAGCGGCGTCGGCTGATATGCGGTCGGATTGTCGATGGAATCCAACAGCCGCCGACAGGCCTCCGCCACCGGTCCCGACTCGACTGCAGCGAGGGCTTGGCCGAGCACTTCGCGGGCGCCTTCTGAGTTGCCAGTGGCGAGGATCTCCTCGGCTCGGTCGTAGAGCCTGGCCGCTTCGTCTTCCTTGATCGCACGCCGCGCCAGCTCGATTTCGTGTCGAACGAACTCGGGTCGCGAGCCACGGTCGACGAACGCCTCGGCCATCTCGATCCTCCGCAAAGCCTCTTCGGAATCGCCGTTTCGGAGGAGTTCACGGGCTCTGAGGACGTCGTTTTGAAGGACCAACATCCACGCCTGTTTCTGAGCCCGAGGGTTGTTGCGAAGGGAGCCCTCGAGGAGCGCCACCGCACTGTCCCGACGATCTGACCTCAGGTACAAACGGAGAAGGTTGACCGAAATCTCCTCGTTTGCCGGCAGGAGTCGGTGGGCGGTCTCGGCCGCGTGGAGAGCTTCCTCAGAGGTCACGCCGGCGTTCGAGTAAACAGTCGTCAGAACGGCCCAGGTGGGTGCAAAGGCCGGGTCGAGCCGGGCGCTCCGGTTGAGGACCTCAAGAGCTCGCGAGGGCTCATTGCCTCGGCGTCCGAGGAACTCCCCCCACCGAAAGAGCACGAGGGCGTCATTCGGGTCGGCTTGCGCGGCGCGCCGGTGGCTCGAGCGGGCGGTCGTCCAGTCTGCACGGGCCTCCGCCTCCAGGGCGATGGCGGACAGCGCTCTGGCGTGTTTCGGGTCGATGCGAACGGCGGCCTCGAAGTACTCGATCGCCCCCGGCCGCTCCGGGACCTGGTTCGTGAGAAGATCGCCCAGGCGGAAGAGCACCTCGGCGTAAGGCATCTCCTTGACCTCGAAGCTCTCGTCGATATCGATTTCGGTGGTTGTTTGAACGACTGGAAATCGGGGTCCCCTGAGGTGCGCGCGAACCTCTCGTTCGAGGGTCTCGTATTCGGTGCCGAAGGACTCCGAAAACGCCTGCCCGGACGGCGCACCGTCACGAATCTGAGCGAGGTACCTCTCGAGCTGCAGCCGCCGTTCGGGGTTGCCCAGCAGCATGTAGTGGACGAGGGCCCAGGACTGGGCGTAGAAGGCGCCCTTGCGGTCCTTCTCGTTATACAGCGGTGAACCGTGATCCACTGTTAGGAGCTTTTCAAAAGGTACGATCGTCGAATTCCTGAGGGCCGCAAGATGGCGATAGTCGGGCAGCCCAAGGTAGACCGTGTCGGCCACGACCTCGAAAGAGGCGTAGAACTCGGCCAGACCTTCCTCGAGCCACACCGGGAGATACCATAGATTGGTGTCGGAAACATAGTGGACATACTCGTGAAAGATGATATCCGAAGCGTCGGACGAGTCTGCGTTGATGGCTATGTAGTTCGCGTGCTCGCGATTGGCGAAATAACCCGACACAGCCGCCGGCTCACCCTCGTACAGGTGCTTGTAAGGGCGGAAGGAACGGTCGTTCTTGAAAACGTAAATAAAAGTGGGGATGGGCGATTGAAGGTCGAAATCGGTCAGCTCGCCGAGCACCGCGCGGAGCTCCTCGAGATCGACCGCGACTCGGCGGGTCGCGACCTTGCCCGCATTACTGAAGAATCGAAAGTTTGCGGTGCGGACGTCGATCCATCTCTGACTCGGTTTCGGGAGCTCAACCTCGGAACCAACCGTTGCCGCAACGGTCATCACGAGAACGCAGATGAGCGCGACGTGGGCGCGCCGAGAAAGATTCATCCAACCATCCATTGGCCATTATCACCGGGAGTGTCATCGAGGTACACCCGACGAATCCCCTTTATGTGATACGCGCGTCAATCCGCCTCGGTTACGAACCGAGATACCACTTTCCGATCAGCATCATCCAGATCAGCCAGGAATTTCGCGCGGGTCCGACCCGCTCGAAATTCCTGGCTTGGGCGAACTCGTCGAAAGCCCGCGTGCAAGGTGGGAAGTTCAGGTTGGATATTTTTAGGTGAGATTGTTGGGTAGGCTTGATTGGTAGGTTGAAAGAACACGGGCTCTTTTCGAACGAGTTTGTCGGCTGCGTCCCAGAGGTTCGCAATCAACAATATAAATATATAGGCATTAAATTAATTTGTCAAGCTTTTCAATAATTTACACAAAAAACGCTCAGCAGACCTCGACCTGCTCCTCGCAGCCCTCGCCAATCCTGACCCTGAGGAGAAGGAGAAGGTCGTGCGCGGACACCGGTTTTTGCAGAAAGGTCAGCCGGGCCTTGCCGAAACGGGCGCCGATTTCGAAGACCGGATGTTCGGTCAACGCGACGATGTGGCTTTGGCGGCTGCTGAGGTTCGCGAGGGTGATCAGATCCATCGGTTCGTGATCGAGCAGCGTCATGTCGATGATGAGATAGCTCGGGGGATCCGCTGCGCAGATCTGTCGGGTCTGTGGGAGGGTCGAACAGCCGGTGACCCGCACGGTCGGGAGCTCCGAAAAACCGTCGAAGACCGCCCACAGGAGCTCCTCCTCCCGGGTGGATACGACCACGTGCACCATGTCCGGCACGGCGTTGGGATCGCGAAGTTCCTCGATCTCGTGCTCGATGCTGTCGGTGTGTCTTGCTCTGTAGCTCATGGTGACTCCCCAGCGGTTGTCGCCGTCGATTCACAACGGTCACCACCACTTCGAGCAAGCTCCATGCCAGTATTCTGCAAGAGAATCTGCGGGCGGACTGTCCCAAGGTGAGACGGGAGAATGGAACACCGTGTGACCACGGGACGGATGGATTCCCGTCACAGGATTCTCGATGCTCGATGTTCGTGCTCGATCCGCCCACCGGTCCGCCGCCGGATCACAACGTTAGAACGTTGAACGTTAGAACGTTGAACGTTAGAACGTTAGAACGTTTGAACGTTCCGCCCCCCACCCGCGCCCGCCATTGTCTGTCGCCGACGCCTCCGTCCTCTTCCTGGCGTCGGGGAGGGCGGGTGGAAATTCCGAATTCCGAATTCCTAGTTCCGAATTCCACAGGGTGGCCGGGCGGCGTGCTACGGCTTGACCCTCCGGCTCGGACGCAGAACGGAAAGCGTTCGAGGATCGTTGGTCGAGACCATGAAATCCCCGATGTACCAGCCCTCGACGCCGGTGCAGCCGTCGACACCGAAATCGAATCGGATTCGAACCGTGTCACCGGGGGCGGCAAGCGCGGCGAGATCGATCTGCGAGCGGCCCCAGCTACCCGTCAGCTCACCCTGATCTTGACCGGTGTACGCAGGTTCGCCGGCCAATGGGTTGGTGTTCTCGTTTTCTCCGTCGAAATCGATGACGCTCGAGTTGTAGGGATTGAAGATGAATGCCGTGTCGGGCACGATTTCGTAGTCCGCTCCGTTGACGCTGATCTTGACGTTGCCACCGTCCCAGCCGGTCTCCGTCGCGACATAGTGTTCGAACGCCAGCACCACCTCGGATACGTCCTCGGGAATGCCGATCGCCGGGCTCTCGAGAAACATCACGCCGGACTGGTCGTTGCTGCCGGGCTGGCAGTTTCCGATGAACGAGCTGTTGATGGCCCAGAAGGCTCCGCCCTCTCGATCGGCTGGAAGGTTCTCGGTCCACACCCAGTCGCGGGAATCATACTCGTCGAACACACCCTCGTTGCTCAGGGCCCAGGCCTCGCCAGGGTCGAGATTGAAATCTTCCTCGAAGACGATTGTCGTTGGTTCTCCGGGTGCCGGTCCGGGATCGAGGATCGGCTGAAACTGACACTGCGCGGGATCCTGCCGCATCTCGACGGCAAGCATGGCTGCGGTCACCTGCTGGCAGTTGGACGCGTTGATGACCTGAGGAGAAGGCCCGCCGGTCTCGATGTTGGTCAGCGAAGCGCCGATGAGATCCAAACAGCTCTGTTCCAAGGCATCTGCGTGGTCCGCAAACTTGCTGTACGGCGTCTGATACACCGACATCGCCCTCCAGTAAATGTGGGCGGCCTTGGTCATGCCGATGGAGTTCACCCGGCGTTCGTTGAAGGTGCCGCCGTCGACCAGCAGCGAGAATGCGTGATTTGGGACACCGCTGTTGATGTGAACGCCGCCGTTGTCGTTGTCGCCGCTCCCATCTGGGGCACAGAAGTAAAACGAACCCGAAACCTTTGCGGGATCCCCGAAACAGGTCGGGTTCCACATGTCGCGGATCGCACCGCCGTTTCGGTCCTCGGCGACCAGCCAGCGGACCGAGTTGTCGCCCGGCACGCTCTCCGACAGGCTGACCTCGACGGTTTCTCCGAGCGCCGATTTGAGCAGGTCTCCCGTCGACTGGGCGACGAATACCGACACGATGTCGAGACCGGGCGGTCTGGTCCCTCCCATGGTGAGCAGCGTGTCGCCCTGGTTGTTGACGATGATGATTCCCGCGGCATCCGCGGCATCCGCGTTCTCGGCCTTGGTCACAAACGTGCACGTTCCGCGGTCGACGAGGGCGATCCGGCCGCTGGTGAACCCCACGAAAGGCTCGCAACCGTCGCTCGCGGCGTCGGTGCCGTCGTCGACCAACTCCACGATTCCGCTCGCCGTCCACGGCTCAGTCGGATTGAACTGGGCGCCCCGCGCGTCGTACTCGCCGGCGATCGACGACGGTGCGGAGACCGTCAGGTCGGGCACCAGAGAGCCGAAAAAGGTCGAGCAATCGTCGGCAGTGCGTTTTCGGTCAGGGGTGTCGAGGCCGCTCCCGTTGAGCACATCGACGATCTCGCCAAAGATATCCGAGTAGGCCTCGTTGAGGGCGCCTGGTTGCCACTGGTAGATCAAATTGTGGTTGAAGTCGGTGTAGGCGTGGGTCCATTCGTGGCCGATGACGTCATCGACGGCAAATCCGTTGCAGTAGTTGGTCGTCCGCCCGTTCCAGCTGGCGTTCGGGCATTCGAGAAAACTGGCCTCGTACACCGAGTGCATCGAGCCATCGGTGCCGTTGTACGAGAGGAACTCGCCACCGGTGATGTTCGAGAAAAGCTCGTAGGTTTCGCCGGTAGCGGTGATGATCTCGTTGACCTCGTCGTTCTTGGCTGACGTCAGATCGGAAAAGGGCAAGGGGTCACCCTCGGACCATATCAAATTTGTGAAGGTCTCATGGCGGACCGTCCGCGTGATCTCGTGAATCCCCGTGATGCGGTCGACGATCTTGCCGTCGTGGGCATCGACGTAGACAAACTCGCGCACTCTCGGCAACGCGCTGACCTCGACCTCCCACACCAGGTGATTGGTGCCGGGTGCGCCGCGGGCAAGACCGGTCCGAAAAACGAAAAGTGTGGCTGCACCCACGTCGAGATCGGTCGGCCGGAGTCGGTGGTCCTTGGCCACGACAGCTGAGGCGACGGAGGTCGCCAGGGTTGCCGGGAGAGTCGGCGAGGGGTCGAGCCTCAGTGCCGGCACGAATGTACCGTTGACGGAGACGAGATCGCCACTCGGACTGAAGTGGCCGCGCAACACGGCGCCAAAAACCGGGACCCCCCAGTAGATCTGGCGATAGCTGAGGTGAGTCATCCCGAGGCGGTCGGTCCTGCCGGCGGCGAATTCGAGCTCCCGAGAGGAGTCGCCGATGCCGAAGACCCGACCGTAGCGGTTGAAAAAGTCCGTCATTCGCGCCTTTGACGTCACGCCGTCTAAAACCAGGGAGCCCGTTGGGATACGAACGAGTCGCGGTGCGTCGGTTGCGGGGTCGAAGACCACACGAGCTGCTCCACCGGTGTCTTCAGCGAGCTGCGTCACGACCGATCGTATAGGGATCGAGGGTCGATCGGCCGCGGCTCCGGGCGGGGCGGCGGCTCCGATTCCAAAGGCGATGAAGAACAACATTCTCTCGAGACGCATCCACATTCCTCCGTTCGATGCTCAGAGCAGCGTCCGATGCCACCTCACCCGCTGATGATGAAAAGCCAACCCCGCGACGCCGCATCGGGCTCCAACCATCGATGCACTGTATGAGAAGCGGCCCTGGGTTGTTACGAATTCCCACTTCGCCGCCGTACTGCAGCGGTGGGGTCGTGACCGAAGCGATGATAGCAGACTGGAACACCATCGATTTCACACGGATTATCGGATATATGTCCGGTTTTCCGGATAATGTCTGCGTTTTTGCTATCAGGAATCAACACAATTACTGGCATGACTCTTGCAGGTAGATTGACATCGTGTTTTGTTCGAGATTTGAACGAGGACGAATGAACCAACTGGAGGTGCAAGGAATGAATCGATTTTTTAACGTGCGAAACGCGCTTCTGCTGCTAGCCGTGTTCATGGTGGCCGGCAGTGTACAGGCGCAGACGACCACGGGCCGGCTGATCGGCACGGTGGTCGATGAAAACAATCTGGCTCTTCCGGGGGCCACCGTGACCATCGCTTCGCCGTCGCTGATCGGTGGCGCGCAGACCCGTATCGCGGATATCGATGGTGACTTTTCGTTTGTTGGCATTGCTCCGGGCAAGTACACGGTCAAGGTCGTCTTGTCCGGGTTTGTGAGCCAGGAGCGAACGGAGGTCGAGGTCCCGCTCGGCGGTGCCGCCTCGATCATCGTCGAGATGCCCGAGGGCACCTTTGGCGGCGAGATCGAGGTCGTTGCCGAGACGCCCGTCGTCGATCCGACACAGGTCAACACCGGGCAGGTCTACACCGAGGAGTATCTCCAGAACTCGGCCCTCGGTTCGAACAACCGGAGCTACCAGAGCGTGCTGTTCCAGGCGCCCGGCGTGTCGGGAGGAGCCAACCCTCGGGTCTTCGGGTCCAGCCAAAGGGAAAACGCCTATTTCGTGGACGGTGTCAACACCACCGACCCGGTGACTGCCACCTTCGGCACAAACTTCAACTTCGACGCCATTCAGGAGATTCAGTTCCAGACGGGTGGTTTCGAGGCCGAGTACGGTCAGGCGACGGGCGGGGTGATCAACCTCGTGACCAAGTCCGGCGGCAACCGGTTCTCCGGCACCTTCGATGCGCGCTACAGCGATGATGGTTTTCAGACGAGTGGCGACCATTTCGACGCCAGCGAGCAGAACTCGTCGTTCCAGGACATCGGCCTCACGCTTGGTGGTCCGATCCTTCGTGACCGGCTGTGGTTCTTTGTTTCGTATGAGAATGTGCAGAGCGACCGAACGCCGACCGGCTCGCCCAACACCCGTACCTTCGAGGGGCAGTATCCATTGGCCAAGCTCACCTGGCAGGTCAGCCCGAGCTGGCGCGCAACGGGTAAGTACACGGCCGATCCCGCGGAGATCTCGAACTGGAACGCGGGCTTCAACATCGCTCGTGAGTCCGGGGCATTCCAGGAGCAGGGTACCAACATCCTCAGTGTCGACGTCAACGGCGTACTGTCGGATTCCTTGCTCTGGAACGTCCTGGTCGGTTCCTTTCGCTCCGAGCTCAACGGTTTTCCGACCTACACCGATCTATCGGTCAACGCGCACAACGACGCGGTCACGGGCGAGTGGTACAACAGCTATCAGAACCAGCAGTACTCGGACCGGGACCGGGACGAGATCGCGACCGATCTGACGTGGTTTGTCGATGATCTGGCGGGCTCGCACGAGTTCAAGGTGGGGGTTCGATATCAGGATCTCCTCTTCCGATCCGGCAACTGCAACACAGGAACACCGAACGGCGAGACCTGTGCCGTGGATGGCGTATCGGGTTACTGGTACCAGGAACTGCCCGGCGGCAGTCCGTACGTCATGAACGAGATCATTTCTCCCGGGCTGGCCGAAGACACTGGGGAAATCGGCTCCTTTTACCTTCAAGACGCGTGGCGGGTTTCGAGGAATGTCACCCTCAAGCTCGGTGTGCGCTACGACCAGGCCAAGTACAAGAACGACGTGGGTGACGAGGTGGCCGACCTCAACAAGTGGCAGCCGCGTCTTGCAGCCGCCTGGGATATCACCGGCGACGCCAAAAACGTGCTCCGCGCCAACTATGGCCGATACATGCATCCCAACTCGACGACCCTGCCAGACTTTGTCAACACCAATGCCAGCGGCGGCGGCTGGTGGTTGTCGTGCTCGTACTTTACCGGTCTCGATGCCGAGAACTGCCAAGCTCTTGCGGACGCCCGGGGCTTTGGGTGGACCACGGACCCCGAGAACCAGGATCCCGCCGGCTGGCTGCTGACGCCGGCCAACACCTTTGGCAGCGAGCCCAATCAGCTCGATCCCAACCTCAGGGCGGTGTACACCGAACAGATCATCCTCGGCTACGAGCGTGAAGTGGGGAACCGTTCCGCCATCGAGTTCAGCTATGTGGACAAGAAGACCAAGGACATGTTCGAGGACACCTGCAACGGGAATTGGCCGGGTCCTCCGTCGGAAGGTTCGGACTGCAGCTACTTCGTCATGGCGAATCTACCCGAGCTCGAGCGGAGCTACGAGGGCTTCATGGTGAAGTTCGAGAGCCGCAGGTATGCGTGGCTGACGCTGCTCACCTCGTACACCTACTCGAACTCCAAGGGGAGCCAGGAGGATCGGAACGCATCGATTCTCTTCGACGTCTATCCCGTCGACTACACCAACCGGTACGGCTATATGGGCGACCATCGCCAACACCGTTTCAAGCTCAACGGTTTCTTCAACATCAGGGGTGATTGGACGATCGGCTTCGACAGCTTCTGGTCGTCAGACTTCCGTTGGCAGCCGACGGCGACCAGCGTCGACGACCCGGAGATCCCGGTCGGTCATACGCTGTTTGTGGAAAGCCGCGGCAATCGTGAAGCCAACCCCAACTACCAGCTCGATCTCCAGCTCTCCAAGGGCTTCACCGTGGGACAGATGCGGTTCGTTCTGATCGGAACCGTCTACAACGCGCTGAGCAACGAGCAGCCGACCGGCGTGTGCCAGTCGGTGAGCGGTTGCGGACTCGACGATGACGGCAACCTGATCGACACCGGAGATGCAACAACGTGGCAGCGGCCGCTCTCCTACGAGGTCGGCTTCCGCTTCGAGTTCTGATCTTCCTCTTCCGAGGAAAATAGAGCCCGCCCTTCGGGGCGGGCATTTTTTTGCAGACCGCCCACCCACCCGATGCTCGATGCTGGATACTCGATCCTCCCGCACACCCGAAAAAATCGCAGATCACGCACGCATTGCGACGAAATTGCAGACGTATAATGACCCGTAAATGAGTTCGACCAGAATTCCAGAGCTTCCTCCCGCAATACCGACGCGAGGATGGTGGTTCGGTCGTCTCATCGGTCGGCTCGTGTTGGCCGCCGCCCGTTGGTCGTTTGCGGGCACGGTGCCCGACGTGTCCAAGGCGGTGATCATCGTCGCGCCCCATACCTCGAACTGGGACTTCGTGATCGGCGCCGCGGCCATGCTCGCGCTCGACATCGATGTGCGCTTCCTCGGCAAACACACGCTCTTCAAAGGGCCCCTCGGGTGGCTCATGCGCTTGCTCGGCGGCATTCCGGTGGACCGCAGTCTACCCGGCAGTGGCGTGGTGGAGGAGATGGGCGATCGCCTGCGATCGGCGGACCGACTCGTGCTGGCATTGGCGCCTGAAGGCACACGAAGCCGGGTCACGAAGTGGAAGACGGGATTTCATCGCATAGCTCTTCTGGGCTGCGTTCCCATCGCACCGGTGACACTCGACTATGGCCGGCGCGAGATACGCTTCGGCATGATGGTCATGCCGTCGGAAGATCTGGAGTCGGACATTCAAACGCTGCAGAGGTTCTTCGCACTTTCGACGGGTCGGCGCGAAACCTGACGTCCCTTTTCACGTAGTAAACGAGACAAAGTTTCAATTTGGAGGAGCGATGAATCAAGTGATCAGGTGCGCTGCGGTTCTTGCGGCTTTCGCATTCTCGATGGGTGTGACCTTTCCGGTCGTTGCTCAGGAGGGGGGAAAAGCCCCTTCGTGTTCGGCGGCCGAGTACCGCCAGTTCGACTTCTGGCTCGGCGACTGGCGGGTGACCAATCCAAAGGGTGAGTTCCAGGGTACCAACCGCGTCGAGAAGATCCTCAATGGCTGCGCAATCCAGGAGAACTGGGAAGGTGCCCAGGGGATGAAGGGTCACAGCTACAACATGTACGCACAGCGGAGAAACACCTGGCACCAGACCTGGGTCGACAGCAACGGCATGCTGCTTCTTCTCGAAGGCGGTCTGGTCGACGGACGGATGGTCCTCAGTGGTGAGACCACAGCTCGCGACGGCAAGGGGGTCGTGAAACACGAGATTTCCTGGGAGAAGCTCGACGGGGGACGTGTTCGCCAGGTGTGGCGCATGTCGCCGGACGGCGGTTCGACCTGGAACGATGCTTTTGTGGGGATCTATACTCCCAGAAAGTAGAGTTCCCGGGAGGCGCCATGCGCATTGCGCTGATCCAGCAGCACGCAACCGACGACCGCGAGAAAAATCTGCAGCGTGGACTCCAGGCCTTCGAGCGGGCGGCCGCTGGCGGCGCCGAGCTCGCATGCTTTGCCGAGCTTGCGTTCGAGCCCTTCTACCCGCAGCGACCGGCGGGCGAAAGACCACAGGATCTGGCCCAAGAGGTGCCCGGACCGGTGACCGACGCCTTTGCCGCCCGGGCGGCCGAACTCGGAGTCGCGGTGGTTCTCAACCTCTACGAGAGGGCAGGAAATCTCTGTTTTGACTGCTCGCCGGTGATCGACAGTGACGGCGCCTTGCTCGGACGCGCGCGCATGGTCCACATCACGGATTACCCGTGTTTCCACGAGCAGGGCTACTACGCGCCTGGTGATACAGGAGCGCCGGTCTTTCACACCAGCGTCGGCACGATTGGAGTCTCCATCTGCTACGACCGCCACTACCCGGAGCACATGCGTGCCCTGGCCCTCGCCGGTGCGGAGCTGGTGGTCGTGCCCCAGGCGGGGGCGGTGGGAGAGTGGCCCGACGGGCTCTACGAAGCCGAGCTGCGAGTGGCGGCATTCCAGAACGGTTACTTCACCGCCCTGTGCAATCGGGTCGGCGCCGAGGAACGCCTGGACTTCGCGGGCGAGTCATTTGTCTGCGGTCCCGACGGTAGGGTCCTTGCAAGGGCGCCGCAGGGTGAGGACTGCATTCTCTATGCTGACATCGATCTCGCCGAGGTCGCCGAAAGCCACGCTCGAAGGCTCTTCCTCCGCGACCGCCGTCCCGAGCTCTACGCCGACTGGCTCGCAAGACGGTGAAGCGTTGACACGTGAAGGCGCTGGGCTCAACCGAAATTCGGTGAGATGACCGGGGAATGTGGTTATTCAACAGCGTGAGCGACAGCCATCAGAGACAGCGGCAGTCTTCAGCGACAGCGATCAGCGTCCAGGGCAGTAAACAGCGGCAGCCGTGAGAGGCAGAGACATTCTTCAGCGACAGCGCCAGTATCGGTCGCTCAATCGTGTCGAGTCAGCTTTTTCGATTGATGAGCCTCCAGGTCATGGCACGGACCTCGTCGAAGATCGAAAGCACTGTTGAGGCTTTGGTGCGATTGATTCCCCCAGCCCGTGCAAGCAATCGCATGTGACTGTCGACCCCACGAGCCGAGGCGTAGGCGATTCTCCAGAAGTGCAAACGGTCCCTTCCTGACCGCCCTTGGCCCTCCGCCAGGTTCGCCGGGACCGAGCTTGCTGCACCTGATACCTGCCCCTGAAGCTGAACGCTGCCCCTGACCACTGCCCCATTTTCGACAAGCACGACGGGACGCCGTGATTCGCCGTCCGTAGTAGACGCCTGGTGAG